>JASHTZ010000369.1 GCA_030040295.1 Terriglobia bacterium
CGACGCCATCGTGGACTACTACTTCAACAAGAAGCTGGCGTACTACTACATCCGGCGCGTGCAGGAGCCGGTGGTTGTGATGGTGGATGAGCCGAAAGACTGGCACTGCCGCGTGGTGGTGGGCGATGACTCGCGCCAAGACGCTTCCGGCCATTATCGCGTCTGGGATGCCGACACAGGTGCGACCCTGCTGGAAGGGGATTATGCTGTGAAGGCCAACGAAAACCTGGAACTCGGCCAAATCCCCGTGTTTCATTCCGGCAAGCGGCTTTTTCTGATTACCTGGACGGCAAATGGAAAGAGCTTCGCAAATCATTACCTGCAAGGCATGCCGCCGTTTTCGCTGGAGCAGTATAAATCGTGGCTGAACAAAATTGCCTCGATGGAAGAAGGGTTTGATGCGGCGAGTATCGGGAAGTGAAGAGCCGCCCTGTTGTGGCATGGGCTTCCAGCCCATGCGCACGGCCTGGAAGGCCGTGCCACTTCTGGTTGCAATTATGCCGGGCTATGCAATTCCCTGATGCTCGTGTGCGAGTCCTTCATTTCACACCCCGCGCCACCCCGACATCTGTCCGCCCTGTAGGCGTCACGAGCAGCCTGAATTTCTTACCACTACTCTGGAAGGGCGGGGCTTCAGCACCGCCGCTACAAGCCGCCCGCGGATAATTTCAGGCCTTGGGCACCGCCCAGCTTGCAGTCACAAGCTGCGCGGGGCGCCCCCCCTTCCACAAGCTGTGAAACCTGGTGAGAAATGTAGGCTGCCTCACTTTTTCAGTTGACAAAGCCTCACTCGGCGCGCAAAGCCAGGAAAATTCCCGGTTTCGGGCGTGCGACGATTTGCGAGACGCCGCCGGCTGGCGCAGAGATGTATTTCAATCTCTGCGTTTGAAGTGGCAGGATAGTCGTCGTTGTACCGGAATCGCAGACTCCCAACCGTGGGAGTCTGCGCCAGCCAGCGAGTCGCGGGGGGGACAGCCGCTCCACAGCATGGTTTGACGGGCCGCCAAAATCGCGCTATTTTTTAATTAAGGATCGCGTAGACGATTCGTGCTGCCCCTCGGCGCAGGCCTATGGCGTTTACGATCCGCAATCTCAAAATTCGCGATCAGATTCTCCTTGTAACTCTCCCTCCGCTTTTTGTCTTGCTCTGCGCTGTCGCCCTTTTCTTTTACGCCTATTGGAGCGCCATCAACACGGAGCACGCGGCCTTGCGTTCCAAGGAACGCGTGGTGCGCGGAGAATCATTCCTGCGCCACGCTACAGAAGCCTCGATGGCGATTCGCGGTTATGTCTTCACTCGCCGGGAGGACCTGGTCACTGCCTACGACCGGGCAATTAAGGAATCCCAGGCGGATCTGCTCACGCTCAGCGACCTAGATGCCGCCAGTCCCGGGGAGTCCGAAGAAGTGGCGCGCATCCGCGTGGAGTTCGATCAGATGCAGAGTCAATGGGCGCAGCCTACTATGGACAAGCTGCGCTCGGACACGGAATTCAATAAAGATAAGGCGCTGTCGGACGGCCAGACGCGCCTCGCCGATATCCGCACGAAGGTGCTTAAACTGCGGAGCGAAGACGAGGGAGAAAACCTCGGCGAAATGGAAGGCGCGGAGAAGGTAATCAAGCGCATGCTGGTGGTGGGCATCACCCTGGCGGCAGTGCTGGCCGGCATCCTGATTTTTCTGACCGGCGTAGTAACGCGCTTGATTGTGGCGCCCGTGCTGCAGCTCATCCACGCTTCGGAACAGGTGGGCCGCGGAGATTTTTCTCCCGACCTCCCGCCCGTGGCCGACAATGAATTCGGCGTGCTTTCCCGGAGTTTTTCCCAGATGACCACTGCCCTGCAGCGCGAGCGTGAAGAAATTGCCTCATTAAACCGCTTTTCAGAGGCGGTCACGCAGTGCACCTCGGAAGTCGAGGTCTATGACTTGCTGCTCCACTCACTGAAGGAAAGGTTCCAGCCGCGGCAGGCCATTATTTTCAAACTCAATGCCGCGGAGAATTATCTTGAAGTCGCGGCCACGCTTGTCCCGCTTCCCAAGGAGGAAGGAGCGTGGCCGGTGATCGAAGAGCCGCACAATTGCAAAGCCGTGCGGACCGGTCGCTCCTTCGTGGTGAACGACGTGCAACTCGAGCCGCTCTGCCCCTCGAAATTCATTCTGCCCACAGAGGGCAGCTACTACTGCGGCCCCTTGATCGCCGGTGGAATCATCATCGGATCCATGCGCGTGGAGGCCGCCCCGAATCTGTTGACTCCCGAGCGGCAGCGCCTGCTGGAGGGCTATCTGAGTGTCGCTGCTTCTGCGCTCTCCAACCTGCGATTGCTCGACCGCATGAAGCAGCAGGCCAACATCGACATGCTCACCGGCCTCTACAACCGCCGATTCCTGGAGGATTACGCGCGCAAGCTCTTTGCCATTGCCCGCAGGCGCGAGCAACCCGTGGGCGTGATCATGCTGGACCTCGACCATTTCAAGAGTTTTAACGACATCTACGGGCACGAAATCGGCGATCGGGTGCTGCGCCACTTCGCCAAGGCCGTTACCACTTGCATGCGCGAAACGAACCTGGCAGCCCGCTACGGAGGTGAAGAGTTTGTGGTGGTTCTGCCCGATACGAGCGCCAAGGCGTCCTCCCTTGTTGCGGAGCGCATCCGCAAAGCCGTCATGACGATGGTTGTTCCCTCCAATACGGAAAAGCCGCTACCGCAGCTTACCGTAAGCATTGGAGTGGTGGCTTTTCCCGAGCACGGCCAAACCCTGGAAGAAATTCTCCAAGCTTCCGACAAGGCTTTGTACGATTCCAAGCGCGGAGGGCGCAACCGCGTTACGGTGGCTGCGACGCCGGATTAGCCTATTGCCCAAGCTTCTAATCCGTTGGGAGATCCCCCGGCTGTGCCGGGGTGGCAGCCGGAGTTTGACAGTTCCGGGAGTCAGCAAGTAGTGGGTTTAGTCGTATCGAAAGCCTCCGGCTCTGCCGGAGGATCATTACTGAAGAAGGTTCGAAGCTGTGCTATCATCATTTCCCGTTTGCCGCACCCTCCCGGTTGTGAAAGCGAAACATAACGGGAGCAAAACAACCGCAAGTCCGTGTAACGATCTCTGAAGCGCGCTGCGCGCCGGCAAACAGTGCTATGGCCAAAAACGCCGCAAAATACTCTCGCGCATTGCTGGCTCGAGCCAGGAAAATCAAGTTGCTGCTCATGGATGTGGACGGAGTTCTGACCGATGGGAAATTCTATTACGTTCCCCGGCCCGGCGGCGGTTTGCTTGAGACCAAGGGCTTTGATTCGCGAGACGGTTTGGGCCTGCGGCTGGCGCATTATGCGGGCCTGAAAACCGGCATTATCACCGGGCGCAGCTCTCTGGTTATCGAGTACCGCGCGAAAGACCTGGGAATCCACTTCCTCCAGCAGGATTCGCTCGAGAAAATTGAGCCCTACGAGAGAATTCGGAATGCCGCACAGGTGAGAGACTCGGAAGTCTGCTATGTGGGCGATGATCTGACGGATTTGCCCCTGCTCACGCGCGTCGGTCTGGGCATCAGCGTGGCTAACGGCGACGACCTCATTCGCAAACACGCGCACTACTGCACACGCAAGCGAGGCGGCGCGGGCGCAGTGCGTGAAGCCATTGAATTGATTTTGATTGCCCAGGGGAAGTGGGCCGCGATCATCAAGTCGTATCTGCATGGTGACCGTGCCCTGAACCTGAGGACTTATGACGAGTCCGAGAAGCGCCTTCTCCCACGGTCGGAAAGTTCGCGGCGGACGGCACGCGGCGCCGGCTCCACCGGTCCCTCAAGATAATCCGCACTTCCGGTATTTCATTGCCGATTGGCGATTCCCCGGGGCCTAAACATCTCTCCCGCCTGGCGAGCCACTAGGCGACGCGGCGCCAGCCGCTGGACGAAGAGCATCATCCGGTTGACAAATCGCGTAACCACCAGTGATCGTCCGCGGTCCAGGGCGCGCAAGCCGGCCTCCACAACCGCTTCCGGAGATTGCAGTCCACCGGGAAAGCTGATCTTGTCAAAGCGACCGGCGTCAAAGAAGTTCGTCGCCGTCCCTCCCGGACAAAGCGCCAAAACCTTGACGCCCGAAGCGCGCACCTCCTCGGTGAGCCCCATCGAGAAACTGGTGACGTAAGCCTTGGTGGCGGCGTACACGCTGGAATAGGGAATGGGTTGAAAGCCGGCTGTGGAGGATACATTGATGATGCCGCCACTGCGCCGCGCGATCATGGCGGGGAGAAGCAGATGGGTCAGCTCGGTGAGCGTGACGATGTTTAGGCGCAGCATTTCCGTCTGGCGGGCAAGCGGGAGTTGCCAGAACTCTCCCTGCGCTCCAAATCCGGCGTTGTTCACCAGAAGGTCCACGAGAATGCCGCGGTCTTTTAACTCGGAATGCAGTCGCTCGGCAGCTCCCGGCGCGCTCAGGTCCTGCTCGATGACTTCAACTCGCCGAGGGAATTTTGCTTGAATCTCTGCCTTGATTGCTTCGAGTTTGCTTCTGGACTTGGCCACCAGGACAAGATTCATTCCGCGAGCCGCAAGGGCGCGCGCGAAGCATGCCCCGATGCCGCTGGACGCCCCCGTGACCAATGCGAAGCGGTCATGAGTTCCGGAAGGAGGTGAGGAGTTTTCGCGGATTTGGTCAGGCATGGCGGGCCCTCCGTTGCTC
>JASHTZ010000370.1 GCA_030040295.1 Terriglobia bacterium
CCGTCGGGGTTGACGGACCAGGTGTTCGCAGGGAAGAACATGCTTGCATCCTGGCTGCTCGCTGAGGTCGCGTCCATTTGGCCCGTAATGTTCGCCATGCCGCTGGGTGCGATGGCATCCACCTCGACGGTTGCAGACTGAAGGACGACTTCGCCGGTCCCTCCAAAAAACGTACCCGCCAGCATCGAACTGTTAAAGGGGCCGCCTGTCTGCGGCTCGAACGATCCAGTATCCACGCCCGGGGACGCGTCCAGAACGAATCCGGTGTTTGGGCCTGTCAGATAGAGCACGGGGGGAATGCCACCGCAACTTTGGGCCGTGCTGCTCAAGGTCACTCGTCCGCTGGATTCAACATCAAAACCACATGTGTAAGTGCCGGGACTCTGCGCTGTACCTGCCAGGTCCTCATAAAACGTCATGGACAGCGAGTCGGTGCCATTGGCGCTTGCCGTTTCCGCCGAGACGGTGGATGCCGTGCCGCCCGCGCCCAGCCCGTTGAGGTAGAAAACCAGGTTGCCGTTGAGCGAACTTTGAGTAAAACCAGAACCATCACCCGGTAAGGTTTGCAGGTCCCATTCTCCGCTCGTTAGCGGGCCGGAATCGGCATTCACCACCAGCAATTGCGAGTTGGACAACATATAAAATGCAAACTGCGAGCTTGCTCCCAGGACGTTCAGCATGCCCGTGCCCCGGCCATTGGCATCCGGCAGAGTGAACGTCCCGGCGCTCTCGGGTTCCGCCGCGTAGGAAACGTTCCAGGCGTCATTGCAATCTTCTTCCACGTTGCTGAATGTGTTGCCGCTCGCGCTGAGCACACCCACGCAGACGTTGCGCCCGCCTTGCGGAGGCGAATCCCATCCGATATTGCGGAAAACATAGCTCCCGTTCAATCCGCCGGCGAAGGTGCTGGAAGATTGAAGCAAAAGCTGGCCCGCGGCGATATAGGCGCTGCTCGATGGGCTGTCCCACTCGATGATCCGGCCCCTCGTGGCGAGGTTGGAGGATAGTGATCCCAGCATGAAGCGCGTCACAAACGTTCCGAAGGAGGTCGCAAGCGTTGCACATCCGCGATTATCCATGCCGACTGAATAAGAGCTGCCAGCGCTGATGATGTTCCCATGCTGGGCTCCGAGAAAGCCATTAGTGTCCGCCTCACCGGAGGTGATATTTCCCGATCCATCCGCGGTAAAGGAGCCGACCACCGCCAGGAAGCCGGAGTTACTAAAGCCGCTCAGGCTGAAGACGTAGGGCCCGGCCAGGACGGCGTCATTGCCCGAACTTTCGCAGGCCTCGGCGGGATTTACAATTGCCAGGTTGATCTGCTGCATTTGAGACGAAGGTGGCGACTCGGAATCCGTCACGGTGATTACGATGCTCGTTGCGCCCGCGGATGATGGCGTCCCGGAAATCACACCGGTGGCGGAATTAAGGGACAGACCGGCGGGCAGCGAACCGGCAGTGGACACCCATGCATAGGGTGGCGTGCCTCCCGTGGCCACAACGTTGGCGACGTAAGGTGTGCCCACCGTTGCATCCAAAAGCGCCGTTGTCGCGACGGCCAGCGGCGTGGGTGGACCCACGGGAACTGTGTATGACTGAGTTGCCGTCTGCCTCGTTGGACTTTCATCCTTTACGGCCACGGTAAACGTGAAATTTCCCTGTGATGTGGGGCTTCCGGAGATTACTCCGGAGCTTGATTGCAACGTGAGGCCGGGCGGAAGCGAGCCTTCCGCCAGGCTCCAGGTGTAGGGAGCGACTCCGCCAACGGCCGAAAGGCCGGCAAGATAGGTAGCACCGGCGGAAGCGGCGGGAAGAGAAGTGGTGGAAATGCTCAGCGGAGGAACCACGGTGAGGGTGAGTTGCGCCAGGGCCCAATCCGGGCCGCTGGGCGAGTTGGACGAATCGGTGACTTGCACCGTAAAGGACGAAGTTCCGGCGACGGTGGGAACTCCGGTGATGTTTCCCGTCCTGTTCAGCGACAAGCCTGCGGGAAGCGTGCTGCTCGTCAAGCTCCAAGTAAGCGCCCCCACGCCTCCTGTGGCTTCGAGTGACGCGGAGTATTCGACATTGGGCGTAGCCGTTGGGAGCGTGGTGGTGGTAATGGTCAACGGCGGATAAACCACGACGGTCGTCGAGACCGACAGGAGAGGATTAGCGAGGGATGCCGCGGAAACCGTGACGTTTAAAGGTGATGCCACCTGGGTCGTGGCGTTGTAAGTTGCGGAGTTGGCCGTAACGTTGCTGAATGAGCCCATGCCCGAGGCCGTTTCTCCCGCCCCGGAGATTTTCCAGGTCACGCCGCTGTTGCTCGGGTCATTCTGCACGGTGGCGGTGAATTGTACGGTCTGACCCTGGTCAATATCGGTCTCTGCGGCAGGGGAAATAGAAACCAAGACAGAGGGCGTCGCGGCCGCCACGCCTCCGCTATTCGTTCCACCGCTTCCGCACGAGCACATCGCCAGGCAGGCACACAGCCCAACGCTGCACAGGATGACCGCGAGATTTTTCCACGCGACCTCGCTGATGGGAACGGAGAGATCCCACACTTGATCGGCATGGGAGGAAATGCCCTCGAGTGCCCGCGTAATGCCGCTCCTCAAGTAGAGCAGAAGCGAGCTTGCGCACACGCCCTGGTGCGCTCCGGCCGCGCCTCTCGCTCTGAGGATGCCCATCGTCCTGACTCCCCCCAGCCCGCCATCCGCAGCGCATTTCGTCCGGCGCCCATGCGGCCTGCCAACTCCTTCATGGCTGCTTATCGGCGGTTTGGGCGGGCGGGATGAGGGAATCTGGTGTTGGCAGCCGGCCCGCGGCGGGCGAATCCGCCGCGGGACAACGATGAGCCGTCCAGGCGGCGAAGAAGCCGGGGAGAAAGATAGGCTATATGAATAGGCTTATAATGTTGAGTCGATCAGGGGGCCGCGAAGGATTCAAGCCCTACTGCTGCGCCACCAGCAGCGTGGGGAACGTGGAACCGGCATTGCCCACGATCACATACTTGCTCCCGGAGATGGCAATTCCCACCACCGTTCCGCTGGATGACCCCGTGCTGAACGTTCCATTGGAATTCAGAGTGACCGTGTCGGAATCCGCCGCCCCGATTGCCTGGCTGGAAGTTGAGGTCGAGTCCGTGGTGCTGGTCAATTGCCCGCTGCTGGAAAGAGTGACAATTCCCACCTCCACCTCATCGGCCTGGTTCACCACCTCGGAGGTTCCCAGGTAATAGGTTCCGGCGAGGGAAGCGGTGGTAAGGCCCGTGGTCTGAGGTTCAAGGCTGCCCAATTCCATTGCCGGGTCGGTGCCCACCAGGAAGGCGCTGTTCAATCCGTCAAAATAGGTGATGGGCGTGGAGGCGCCGCAATCGCTCCCCAGGGTCATACGGCCAATCAAAACCACCGAATAAGTACAGGTGGAGGTTTGCGGGTCAGGGGTCAGCCAGACTCCATCTTGATTCCTGTAGAGCTGAATGGCGATGGAGGTGCTCCCGCTGGGCGTCTCCGTGGCAATCGACACGTCGCCAAAGGCCGTTCCGGAGGCGGGTAGTTCCAACCCGCTGGAATAGGCCGCCACGGTACCGCTCAAGGAGGTGTTGCTGAACCCCGTGCTTCCCAACGGCACCAGTTCCTGCTCCAGATCACCGCTGAACACCGGGCTGGGATTCGAGTTGATGAACACGAGCTGTGTGGTTGAAACCCAGTAGAGCGTCACATTCAGAAGACTGCCGTTCACGAGCATGATTCCGGTAAGGCGGCCATCATAGTCCGCCGGAGTGTAGGTATTGACCGTGGTGTTGGTGACGGTAAACGTCTGGGTGGTGTTGGTGACGGTTCCACCATCGTTGCAGTCTTCTTCCAGGAAGCCAAATTTGTAACTGGCGCCGGTGAGGATTCCCGCGCAGGCGATGCGGGGGTGGGCGACAGGCGCCGGCGCGCCGAGGGAAACAGACGGATCCCACCCCGAGGTCTTCAGGGAATATGCACCCGTGAAAGGTACGAGGAACGCCGCGGGATTCTGCTGGAAGATCTGACCGGCGGCAACGAAGGCACTGGGGCCAGGCTCGTCAAATTCAACCACCCGGCCCCCGGTGGCGACACCTACGGCAAGGTCGCCCAGGGCAAATCGCGTGACAAACGTCCCGAAGGTGGTTGCTACCGTGGCGCAAC
>JASHTZ010000371.1 GCA_030040295.1 Terriglobia bacterium
GCCTCGAGGCGCGCGGCTTCATCGGCCTGCCCGTTTCGGCGTTTCAGGATGGCAAGGGCGGTCCAAGTCCGCGAAATGCAGGTGGCATCGCGCAGATCACCTTGCGGGTCGGGCTTCCAGGCCATCAGCTTGTCCAGCAGTTCCTGGTAGGCCGTAATGGCCCTAGCGGTTTGCCTGGTTTCGGCATACTCGTCGGCCAAGGCTCTCATGACGTGATCGGAAACGCTCATGGGTTCAACGGCTTCGGCGGGATACTGGTGGGCGTCCCGGAGGAGTTGAAACGCCTGTTCGATGCGCTGGTGACTTTCGTTGCCACGCCCAGTCCAGCGTGCGGCGTAAGAGGAACCTGCCAGCAAGTCGGCCGCGTAAATCTCATTGCTGAGGTTGGGTCTTACTTCGCGGACGCGTGCAAGGGCATGATCATAAACTGCCAACGCTCTTTGTGGGTCGCTGTGACGCAGAATGTTGCCCATTTCAAGCGCCTGCAAGGCCACGGTATGGCGGCTGAGGTAGTCGAGGGGGTCCATTTTCGCAAGTTCCTCACCAATGTCGATCCCCCTTTGGAAATCCGCAAGCGCCTCTCGACTTCGGCCGAGACTCGGTTCGGCATCCTGTTTTCCCAGAATCATGCCCTCCGTCCGCAACGCCTCGGCCAGATTGACTCGCAGGGTGGCGTGCCCGCCGGCGGCCTGCGCCTCCTGAAGTTTGATCACCTTTTGAGCCGCCTGTAATGCGCCGTCCAGATCTCCTGTCTGCCACCGCGCAACCACTAATGCGCCAAGAATGCTGCCTTCAGCTTTATGAGCGGAGGCGTCTAATTGCATGATTTCCAGAGCGCGCTGGCCGGCACGGACAGCCTTCTGGAAATGTCTCGAATTGTCGTAAGAATAGGCCACATTCAGTTCAAAGTACGCCATTGGGTAGATATCGTGGGGGTCAATTTTCTTGAGGTGCATATATCGCTCGATTCGCTCTGCGGCTATATCACCCCATGCCGCCTCGTCCCCCCGGCGATTCTGCTCGTCGGCGATGGTCATGTGATCGTGCGCAATCGTTGCCGCGAGGAGCAATCCTCTGAGATTTGTGGGATCGGCTTTCAATACGGACTGGATGAAGTTCTCCGCCTTGCCAAGACTCACTTCCGCCTCGGTGAACTGGCCGAGGTTGGGCGATGTAGGATTACCTTGTGCATGTGCCACTCGCACATAGGCTAAGGCAACATCGAGCGCCATATCCTTGTCGCCATGAACGTCACTGCCGAGCGAAGTGAGATATTGCAGCGAGTCCGTCACCATTTGCATCCGGACGTTCGTGGAACCCGGCAGGCCGCGGATCCTTTCATCGAGCGCTATGAATTTATTGGCCAGTTGGCGCACCTGCGCAAATCGCCGTTCGGCAATTTTGCGCTCACGATTGGCCACCAGCAATCCCGCGGACAGGCTTCCAATCACCAGCGCCAGGGCGGTGGCGCCCAATGCCACGGCGGCGCGATTGCGACGGAGAAATTTGGCGGCGCGATAGGTGATCGTATCCGGCCGGGCGCTGATCGGCTCATGGGAAAGATAGCGGCGAATGTCATCCGCGAAGGCCACAGCAGAGTTGTAGCGTTCCAAAGGATTCTTCTTCAGCGTCCGCGTAGTGATCGTGTCCAGATCCCCGCGCAGCAGGCGGCGCAGTTTGTCCGGACTGCTTGAGCGATCGGCGGCCATCTCTGCGGCTTTGGCGTAGTCTCCGTCAGCGGCCACAACGCGCGAAGGGCTCTGGGTTTCGGTATCAACAATTGCCTTTATCAAGTCGGCAGGGGAGTGGGGTCCGGCGCCCGCTGGGTGCTGCCCGGTCAAAAGCACGTAGAAGAGCACGCCGGCCGCGTAAACGTCAGTGGCCACGGTGACGGGCCCGCCGGTAACTTGCTCCGGCGCTGCGTACTGAGGAGTCAGGGCTGCTCCGCCTTCGCGAGTAAGCTGGGTTGGCCCTCCCTCCGCGCCCTCATTCTCCAGCAGTTTGGCGATGCCAAAGTCCAGTAATTTCACCTGACCATCGGCCCTTACGAAAACGTTGGAAGGCTTGATGTCGCGGTGAACGATCAGGTTGGAATGTGCATGTGCAACGGCGGCGAGGACGTCCAGAAAAAGCCGCAGGCGCGCTTCCACGCCCAGACGGCGTTCGTCGCAATAGGCAACGATATCCTTGCCCTCGACGTATTCGAGAATCAGATAGGGTTGTCCGCCGGATGAAACGCCCGCGTCCAGGAGTTGGGCAATGTGCGGATGCGCAAGTCGAGCAAGGATGGTACCCTCGCGCTTGAACCGCTCACCCCCTGTGTGGCCGAAAAGGGGGACGCGCAGGACCTTTACCGCGGCACGGCCCTTGAACCGGCCATCACTGCGCTCTGCCAACCAGACGCTGCCCATTCCACCTTCGCCGATCAGCGAGACCAGCGTGTATGCGCCCATTGACTTCCCGGCCATCGTCGCTTCCAAGGGCAAAGGTGAGGGAGGTCCCTTTTCGAGGAACTGCTCTTGCGAAAGCACTTGATGCTCACGAAGGAGGCTTTCCAGGTGGGAGGCTAAGGCGGGGTCTTTCGCGCGCAAGGACTCCAGCCAATTGGCGCGCTCATCATCCCCCATTCCCAGCGCCTCGTCCAGGTACGGGCTGATTTTTTGCCACCATTCCGGGCTCGGAGTGGACATTATGGCCTCACAGTGATACAGGCGCGCGAAGGGTTCGGTGAAGATAAATGCGCGCCCTGTCCCACTCTCGCTGCACGGTGCGTTCGGAAACGCTTCGCATCGCGGCAATTTCCACGAAGGAGAAGCCGCAGAAAAATTTCAGGTCCACAATCTCCGCAAGGGAAGGGTCCACCTTGGCCAGCTCATCCAGGGCATCGCTGATTGGGGTGAGTTCCCGCTCGTTGGCCAGTTCATCTCCAGGGTCGGTCCCCAGCCGCGTGATCTCGAACTGCCCCCCACGTTTCACGGCGCAACGCCGCCGGGCATGATCAATAATCAGGCCGCGCATCACCCGCGCTGCGTATCCCATGAATCGTGCCCGGTCGGGAAACAGCGGGCCGCTGCGTGCCGCCATGTTTAGGTACGCCTCATGGAGAAGGGTTGTAACCCCAAGGCTCACGGGCGCCCCATGTCGCGCCAGTTCGCGCTTGGCCTGGCGATGCAGTTCGGCGTAAAGCGCCGTGA
>JASHTZ010000372.1 GCA_030040295.1 Terriglobia bacterium
GGGAATCCCGCGCCGTCCATGACAAACAAATTCGGCACATCATGCGCCTGCTGAAATCCATTCAAGACGGAAGTCTTCGGATTCGTTCCCATGCGCGCAATACCCACCTCGTGGATTGCCCCGCCCGGAGTCCCCGGGGTTGCATACGACTTGATGTTCTTGGCCCCGGCGGCTTCGAGCATTTCGGCGGCGGAAACGGCCATGTCCTTGAGCATGGCCATTTCGTTCTCCCCATAACTCATGTGGAAGTTCAGAACCGGAATGCCGAATGTGTCCACAACGTGCGGATTGATTTCGACGTAGTTTTCCCACCGGCCGAGACACTCGCCGAAGGCTCCCATGCCCATCTTCACCATCGGTTCCTGCAATGAGCGTTTGTATTCGTCGCCAAAACCCGGCGCCGCCCAGTTGAAGTCGGCGTGGCCGCCCGCCTGAAATCCGTAGCCGCGAATGAAGTTCTTCTCGCGCGGGCCGTCGTGGGTGTTACGGAAGCGGATGACGTAAGGCCCAATGGGCCGATGCGGCGCGCCCCCCAGAACCACGGCCTTGCCGGGCAGCTCCGGGTATTCGCCCGTGGCTCCTCCGCCGGTGATGTGGTCCATCAGGTAATGCCCCAGCACGCCGCTGGAATTTGCCAATCCGTTGGGGTGCTGGCGCGAGTTAGAATTGAAGAGGATTCGCACGGATTCGAAGGATTGCGCGCAGAGAATCACGGCGCGGCCGTAAATTTCTTTCGGTTCATGCGTGACGCGGTCGATGTAGAGCAATCCCTTCGCCCGATTGCGTTCGGAATCCATCAGCACCTTGTACACCATGGCGTTGGGAATCAGGTCGCACTTACCCGTCTTCAACGCGGCGGGCACCGTGGTGTGGAAGGAATTGAAGGCTGAATGGGTCATGCAGCCGTGCCAGCAAGGAGCGCAGTAGTGGCACGGTGCGCGGCCGTTGAGTTCCTTGGTGATGTTGGCGGCGCGGCCCTGCGTCATGGTGCGACCGAATTTCTTCTTGATGCTCTCGCGGAATAAATTCTCGACGCAGGTCATCGCCATGGCCGGCTGGAATTTTCCGTCGGGCAATTCATAAACGCCCTCGGCGCTGCCGGAGATGCCCACAAACTCTTCCACGATATCGTAATACGGCGCGAGATCCTTGTATTCGAGCGGCCAATCCAAGCCGAACCCGTCGCGCGACGCGGCCTTGAAGTCCAGATCGCTGAATCGATAGCTGTGCCGCCCCCAAACATTCGTCCGCCCGCCGGTAATGCGCATTCGCCCGCGCCAGTTGAAGGGCTTTCCCGGGGAAGTGGTATAGGGCTCATCGAGGTCGTTGCACGCCCAGTCGTAATTGTATTCGCCGTCTACGCTGCCGTTTTGAATTCCACGGCCGGCGCGGCGAATGACCTCCGGGGCCAGGTTGCGATATTTCAGCTTGAAGGGGGGAACGTGGTCTGTGAAATTTTTATCGGATTGCTGCCGGCCGGCATCGACCATGGCGACCTTGATTCCTGCCTCTGCCAGCCGCTTGCACGCCCAGCCGCCTGAGGCGCCCGAGCCGACTACGAGAACGTCATAAGTGTTGGGCATCCATGAGATCTCCCTGGGGAATGCGACGCTCAGGCCGTAAGCTGCACCGTACCTCGCAGCCTGATGTCGGCCGACGATGCGCCGATCATCAAGTCCACATCGCCGGGCTCAATAACAAAATCATATTTATTCTCATCCCAGTATTGCAGCGCCTGATGTGTGTGAGCCACTTCCAGGCTGATCGTGCGCGTCTCGCCGGCCTTCAGGTGAACGCGCTCGAAGTGGGCGAGCTGGAGGATGGGCCGCTCGACTTTGCTTTCCGCGCAATGAACGTAGAGCTGTACAATTTCATCGCCATCCCTGCGGCCGGTGTTTGAGAGGTCGAACGTTGCCGTCATTTTTCCCCCGCGCGCGAGCGTCTTACCGCTGAGGCGAAGGTTTTTGTATTCGAACGTCGTGTAGCTCAGGCCGTAGCCGAAGGGATAGAGGGGCTTTTTCCGGAAATACAGGTAGGTTCGGCCGAGGCGGAGGTTGTAATCGTGGAAATCCGGAAGATCTTCAATGTCACGATACCACGTCACGCTGGTTTTGCCGCCGGGATTGTAGTGGCCGAACAGAACATCCACCAGCGCATTGCCCTGCTGCTCGCCGAGAAATAATCCGCCCACAATCGCCGGCAGATTTTCCTGTTCCCAGTTGATGGCCACCGGGGCGTTCGAGGAAACCACCAGAATCGTACGCGGATTTGCCGCGAATACAGCCTGCACTAAATCGTGTTGCGCGCCCGAAAGATGGATAAAGTTGCGGTCGTGGCTTTCCTTGTCCACCTGTTCGTTCACCCCTACAAAGACCAGCGCCACGTCAGCATCGCGCACGGCTTTGACGGCGGAATCGATAGCGGCGGGATCGGCGTCACCCACCACGCCGCAGCCCATCGAGTAGACGACTTTCTGCGAACCCGAAGCTCCTACCTCGATGGGCGGAGCAGGCGAGAGGCTGATGGAAGTGACCTTGAAGAGGTCGCCCGATCCGCCGGAAAAGCGCAAATAAACAGTGTGCTCGCCGGTGACGGGTTTAATGGGCGCGCTGAGATCGTCCCAGGTTTGGCCGCTGCCGGTGTTGGTTACGCTGAGCTTGGCGATAAGCTCCCCGTCCAGGCTGTCCAAGTGCGCTTCAATGGTGCCGCCGGCGGAATCGCAGGCGACGCGAGCCGTAAATTTTGTGGCGCCGGTGAACAGCAAGCCGGGGCAGGCCGCCCAAGCGCCATCGCGAATGTGCTGGAGATTTTCGCCGCCCTCGTGCGAGCCCTCGCGATCAGGATTGCCGCCGAATTCCGAGAACTCGTTCGCGTTGCGGTAATATGCGGGGGCGGGCGGAATGCCGAAATAATCGCGAATGGCCTTGAGCGGCGAGACCATGAACCGCGGCCCGCCGCTGTAATTTCCGAGCTGGCACAGGTGCGCCATGGGGCCGAGGACAGCGACGGTTTTCAGACTGCCTTTGTCGAGCGGCAAGGTGTTGTTCTCATTCTTGAAGAGCACCGCCGATTGCCGCGCCGCCTCGCGCGCCAGTTCGCGATGAGCCGAGCTGTCAAGGCAATCCACCGGGATTTTGTTGTATGGATTGAGGTCGGGCGGGTCAAGGTCACCCAGCAGAATGCGGCCGGTGAAGGCGCGGGTCAGCGCTTCATCCAAAGTCGACTCGCTGATATAGAGGTTCTTCACCGCTTCGCTGAGATACCTCTGCATCACACTGCCGCACTCAATTGAGCATCCGGCGCTGACGGCGAGCCCGGCGGCCTCGGCAAAAGTGGTTACAAAGCCGTGCCCGCGCGCCACGTCATTCACTGCATCACAATCGGTCACCACGTAGCCGCGGAATCCCCAACGATCGCGCAGTAGTTCGGTGAGCATGAAGGGGCTGACGGTGGTGGGAATGCCGTTCACCGCGTTGTAGGACGACATGACGGTGAAAACCTGGCCCTCCTTCACGCAGGCTTCGAAGCCTCGGCTGTAGTATTCCCAGAAGCTGCGCGGGTCGATGGTGGCGGAGGTTTCATGCCGGTCCGCCTCCGTATCGTTGCCGCAGTAGTGCTTGGCGCAGGCGATGGTTTTCAGGTACTTCGAATCGCGGCCCTGCATTCCGTGGATCGTGTAGATGGCCATTTGGCCTACGAGGTAAGGATCCTCGCTGTAATTTTCCGCGATGCGTCCCCAGCGCGGGTCGCGCGTGCCCATGTTGACGGTGGCGGGCGAGAACATGGCCAGGCTGTCGCCGGATTTCTTGTGCCAAGCCCAGATTTCATCGGAGACGACATTGAAGACCTGTTGCATCAAGGCGCGATTCCACGAGCAGCCAAGGGCGAGCGGAACCGGGAAGGAAGTCACTGCTCCGCTCTTGCCGCAGCCGTGCAGCGCCTCGCCGCCGTAGAATTTGAAGGCCGCAAGCCCGATTCGCGGCACGGCCGCGCCCGATGACCCGAACTGCGTGATCTTTTCTTCGAGGGTAAGTTTCGCGATGATGGCCGCAGCGCGCTTGCGGGCTTGGTTGAAATACTCGAGGGCGATTCCGCCGGTGTCGAGCGCCGCCGGTTCGACGGGGGAAGTTGCCTCCTGGCTTGGAATTGCAGTCGTTATGTTGAGCAATCCGGCCGCTGCCGCGCCGCCCGCCGCCTTGGCGAGAAAAGCGCGGCGAGTCAGCGGCCATCCGCAGCTTCTCTCACCCTTGGTCATTGTCGAATCGGCTCCCTGCCGGGTCAATTCATCCGATCTGAGAACATTCAAAGTGAAACAGTGGAGCTCACCGGCACTGGAAATCTCCACGGTCATCGATGATAACCCCGAACCGCCGGCCGTGTCATCCCTAACCTGCAATTTGGCTCTCACTCCTGCTAGTATTCAGGGTTATACTTCAGGCATTTCCATTTGTAGGGTAATCGCCCAATCGGGTCGCCGCGAACGTCGCGGCGAATCCCCCGGATTTTGGAAAGTTGAATCCAAGTAGCCGCCCACAGGGAGGGTGAAAACATGTTCGACAACGGTCCCAAAATCCAAAGGGCGGGGATTATAGCCGCCACCACGGTATTGGCTCTAATAATCTTACGGCCCTGGGAGGGCAATCTGCGCGCACAATCCAATCAGGACCCACGGCCGCCTACAACCCGCACGGACAACGTGAAGGACAACTACCATGGCATGGAAGTGGTGGACCCCTACCGGTGGCTCGAGGATCAGCAGAGTCCCGAGACGCGCGCCTGGATCGATTCGGAAAACAAGTATACCAAATCATTTCTTGACGCCTGGCCGGACAAAGATCGACTTCGCCAGCGTGTGACGGGATTGCTGAAGGTTGCCAGCATCGATGTGCCGCAAGAGCGCAACGGACGAATGTTCTTCCTGAAGAGATCGGTGGACCAGGACCAGGCTGTTTTGTGTGTGCGAAAGTCCGCCGGAGGCGAGGACGAGGTTCTTCTGGACCCCAACCCACTCAGCGCCGACCACACCGTTTCCGTCACACTGGAAGACATTTCGGAGGACGGCACTCTGATAGCATACGGCCTGCGGCACGGCGGTGAGGACGAGGTCGCCATCCATTTGCTGGACGTCGATAAGCGCGCGGATCTTCCTGATGTCCTTCCCAAGGCGCTCTATGACAGCATCTCGATTCAACCGGACAAGAGTGGAGTGTATTACGCCCGCGGCGGCAGCGCTCCCCGTGCCTTCCGCCATGCGCTGGGCACGGATCCGGCGAGCGATCCCTTAGTATTCGGTGAAAATTTGGGGCCGGACAAAATCATCGAAACGGATGTTTCTGAGGATGGGCGTTATCTCATCATTCATGTTTCGTACGGGTCGGCGCAGGATGTTACCGAGATTTACGCGCAGGACCTCCAGTCCAAGGGACCTCTCCAACCCGTCATCAAGGATGTGCATGCTCGCTTTCTGGGCCAGGCGGGCGGCGACACCCTTTTCGTCCTTACAAACTGGAATGCGCCGCGGGAACGGGTTCTTGCCATCGATCTTAAGAATCCCACGCGCGAAAACTGGAAAGAGATTATTCCTGAGGGTCCCTCGGTAATTGATTCCATGGCGCTGGCGGGAGGGAAGCTCGTTGCCATTTACACGGAGAACGCCAGTTCGCGCGTCAAAGTGTTCGACGCGTCGGGCAAGTACCTGCGCGACGTTCCGCTTCCGGCGATTGGAACGGTCAGCCACTTCAGCGGGGAATGGGGAACCCCCCGGGCATTTTATGGTTACACTTCTTATCACGTTCCTTTATTGATCCAGGAATACGACCTCGCCAACGGCGGGCAAAAGCTTTGGGCGCAGGTGAAGGTTCCGATTCATGCCGAGAATTTTGAAATGAAGCAGATTTGGTTCACGTCGAAAGATGGAACGCGCGTGCCCATGTTTGTGCTGGGTCAGAAGGGCATGAAACTGGACGGCGCACGGCCCACGCTGATGACCGGTTACGGGGGCTTCAACCTGATCGAGTCACCGGCTTTTTCTCCCATGGGGGCGCTTTGGGTCGAAAGCGGCGGCGTTTTCGTGGCGGTGACCCTGCGCGGCGGCGGGGAATTCGGCGAGGAGTGGCACCACGCCGGGATGCTCGACAAGAAACAGAACGTGTTTGATGATTTCATCTCCGCGGCCGAGTGGTTGATACAGAATCAATACACCCAATCCTCCCACTTGGCCATCATGGGCGCGAGCAACGGCGGATTGCTGGTGGGTGCGGCGCTCACTCAGCGGCCCGATCTTTTTCGAGCGGTGCTCTGCCTCTTCCCGCTGCTGGATATGCTTCGGTATGAAAAATTCCTGGTGGCGCGTTACTGGGTTCCCGAATATGGTACGGCGGAGAATCCGGAACAGTTCAAATACCTGGCCGCCTACTCGCCTTATCAGAACGTTAAGACGGGAGTTAAGTATCCCGCCGTACTTCTGATCAGCGGCGACAGTGATACGCGCGTAGCACCGCTGCACGCACGCAAAATGACGGCGCTGCTTCAGGCATCCACGGGGTCGGACCGTCCGATTCTGCTTCATTACGACACGCAGGCGGGTCACTCCGGGGGCCTGCCCGTTTCCAAGCGGATTGATCAGCTCACCGATGCGGCGGGGTTTCTTTTCTGGCAGCTTCAGATGAACGTGGGTCCTTCGACGCCGTGAGGTTGCACGGTGGGGGGGCGAGGCGCATTTTGCCGGGGCGGCGCTCTTTGATCTCCCGTTGTCCTCAATAATGCCGTGCTGCAACCAGGGCACACGCGGCAATGAAAATAAGCTGAATCAAGCCGCGCGGCACAATTCCCATCACCTTTCGGCCTCCGATTTTGGCCCCGGTCTGCGCCGCTTTGACGTTGGCGGGGAAGATTGCCAGCAGGAAGGCCACGAATCCGGCGGCGACATAGGGCGCAATGCCGCGGATCAGCAGCAGGCCGGCTCCGGCAAATTCCACGATGCCAGTGACGAAGACCGCTGCACTCGGATTGGGAATCCAATCGGGAACCATGCGCACCAAGTCGTCTTTCATTTTGTTGAAATGCGCGATTCCCGTGAGGACAAACATCGCCGCCAGTCCAAGCCTCACCGAGTCAGCGAAATCATGAACGTAGCCAGAGTGCACAAGGTGGCGGACGATTTCACAAAGCACGGTAACGACGATCAAACAGATCAGCGGAGCCATTTTTGGACCTTCCTCTCAGGATAACTCGAATTAACGGTGGGGAAAAATGAAGGACAGTTCGCAGTATGAAAGTTTGAAGTAACCCCCCACCACAGGAGTTTAAAGAGAGCCACCGAGGCCTATCTCCGTGGACCTCTGTGAGCTCTGTGGTGACCTCCACTCCTCAAGCCCAACGAAAATTTAAGCCAGGGGTTAAGCAGGTGGGTCTTCTACGCCCGCTTCAGCTCATAAATCGTAATTTCCGGGGGGCAATCAATGCGGACGGGGGAAAAGATGGTTCCAATGCCGCGATTGACGTAGAGTTGCGAATCGCCCTTCCGGAACCAGCCGCGCACATAAGCAGTAATCAGGCGGGCGGGAGAAAGATTCGGGGATATATATTCCATGGTCACCTGGCCGCCATGCGTGTGCCCGGCGAGGCTCAAGTCGATGCCCAACTCGGCAGCGCGGTCAAAGGTGTTGGGGTTGTGGCTCATCAGGATGTTTACGGTATCCGGCAGTACAAGTTTCTCCACGCCCTCCAGATATTCGGAGACGAATCCGTCACCGTGACGTCCGAAGTGCGATAAGGATTGGTAATCGACGCCAATCAGGTTCAATCGCTCGCCCGCGGAAGCGAGGGTGACATTCTCCTGGCGAAGGACCTTGGTTCCCTGGGCTGCGAAGAGGCGGGTAATGGAGTCCTCAACGCCGGCCCAGATTTCGTGATTGCCGATAGAGCCGAAGATGCCGAAGGGAGCCTTAAGTCCTGACAGGGCTTCGACCACCTCACGCTCCGGCGAGGCTTGCCAGGTGACAAAGTCGCCGGTGAGGGCCACCAAGTCCGGCTTCAACTGGTTCACTTGGGCGGCGTATTTGCGGACGGACCGGGCAGTCATGAACGGCCCAATATGAATGTCGGAAAGCTGCGCGATCCGAAAGCCGTCAAAAGCCTTGGGAAGCCGCTTGAGCATGATGCGCCGGTGAGTGGTCTGGACGTCGGTGCGTTCAACCAGCAGCCCGTACGCGCATGCTGCGAAGGGCGTTGCGCAGACTGCGACGGCCGTTTGGACGATAAATTGCCGGCGGGCGGGCAAGGGCACTCGTGCCACTTCAACTTTAGCGGGAGGAAGCAGCTTGCGGTAGAGCCAGACACACCACCGCCCCAATAGGTCGATCAGGTACAAAGGCACAAACAGAGTGAAACCCAGCAGGGAGGAAAGCATCCACCAGCGGAAGGGGGCTTCAATCAGCGCCGCTCGGAGTGTCAAATATGCGGCTTCATGGGCGGGCCTCGGCCAAAGCAGGTTCAACGCCGCCCAGCAAAGGTAGGCGGCAAGCCCCCAGCGGTTCCACCGCTGCCGCGCCGTCGGGCTTGCAAAGAGTTTCCTCCCCAGCTTGCGCAATTGCCAGAGCCAGAAAATCTGGCTGGGAACGAATAGAAGTATCGCAATGAATTGAAGCAGGTGGCGAATCAGCATTCTCCCCGGACTTTATAAGACCAAGCCCACACTATTATATGATGTCAGCCCGACTTTGTCCGCTGCCTACGCGGACCTTCAGATCGGCAAGGTGACGACCTGAAGCCCGGCGCTGCGTGCTTTTGATTGACTTCTTCTCCGATTGGAGCTAATATTTTTGCTTTGCATCTGCCATTCACAACCTTCGAGGAGTCCCATGCAACTTGCCCAATTTCAGATAGGCGATAAAGTTGTCTATCCCAACCAGGGTGTCGGTATCGTGGAGCAGATTTCCACGCGTAACCTTACCGGCCAGCCCGAAATGTTTTATTTGCTGAAGCTTGGCTCCACGGGGATGCGCGTGATGGTGCCGCTGAACAGCGTGGCCAACGTGGGTTTGCGCAGGGTCACAAAAAACAGTGAAATCGGCAATATCCTCGATTATTTGCAGAAGGGCCGGTGTAAATCGGCGGGCGACTGGAAGGGAAGATTCAAGGAAAACTCCGAAAAAATGCGGAGCGGATCGCTGATGCAGGTTGCCGAGGTTCTGAAAACGCTGATGATCCTGAATCAAGCCAAGCCCCTTTCCTTCCGTGAAAAGAAAATGCTGGACCGCTCCTGGCTGCTCCTGGTGGACGAGATTGCCGTGGCCCGCGGACAGGCCAAGGAAGCCGTGGAAGCGGGGCTGGTCAAATCGCTCTCCAAAGTGAATCTGAAGGCGCCCCTGCCAAGTTAAAAGCGCGACACGGGAATTGCGGGACGCGGTTAAGTGTTCTCTAACTTAAGCGTGCCACCTCGTTGCTGAGCCGTTTTTGCATTGTGCTGCGGGCTTTCACGAAGTTGTAAGCGCCGAATTCTGAGCTCTCTTTTCCTTCCCCAGATCTCTCGTAAATTTCCCAGCGCAGAGCCAAAAGACCCCTAGTAAAACCTTATAAACGGCAGAAGTTTTCCACAAGTTTTTGTGGATATCCACCAACAAACCACTATATGTAGTGTTTTTCTCTTGACAAGGCCCTAACGGGGACGTTATATTCGGCCCCGGCAGTTGCGGAACCGGATTCCGCCCGGAGGGGGGCAGTCCGGCAGTGGGGCGTGCGAAACCAAGAGCACCTTTGCTGTGACCAGGCCGCATCAGCGACAATCTAATCAAAAAGAGGGCGTGAAGCGCGTCTCTGGAGGTTTTCTATGGCTGAGAGGGAAGTTGTGTCGACTGAAATGCAGGCCTGGACCCCTGATGCGGAAACCACCGTTAAGCGCGGCATCAATGTGAAGCGGGTCTTCACTAAGCCCGGGGTGCATCCCCTAGAAGATCTCGAGTGGGAATTGCGCACTGCCTCCATCCAGAATGAAAAGGGCAAGGTAATTTTCGAGCAGCGCAATGTGGAAGTGCCCAAGGATTGGACGCAAACGGCCACCAACATTGTGGCGTCGAAATACTTCCACGGGAAGCTGGGGACGCCGGAGCGCGAGACGAGCGTGCGGCAACTGATCAGCCGCGTCGCGGACACCGTCGCGCAGTGGGGTGTGGAAGGCGGATACTTCCGCAGCGAGGAAGACGCTCAAAATTTTCACGAGGAATTGACGCATATCCTGGTCC
>JASHTZ010000373.1 GCA_030040295.1 Terriglobia bacterium
CCTGCCGGCCCAGCGCCGACGATCACGACGTCCACCCTCGATAGCTCAGTTCTCTTTGGACCGTAAATCCCGTGCATCCCACCAATTCCCCTATTCACATGTTTGCGAGCGGAAAGGCCGAGTCTAACACGAAAAAGTGAATGATATTGCGAGGATGGGAACAGACGCACAGCGGCGCGAATTCAGACGCCTCTCACCCGTTCAATTCGAGTTCGTCGAAGCGCCGCCACTTGTAAAATCCAATAGATAAAATCCAACTCACGATGAAGACTCCTACAATGAGGTAGCCGAGCGCCCCGAAGTTCTCGTTAAGCTTGGCCAGTACGTCCCAGAGTCCTCCGTGAAGGTGGAAGTAGCCGACCAAGAGCCCCAACGCCTCGATCCCGCCGACGATGAGCGCCACAATGACCGATACGAAGGTGATCGTCACGTTGTAATAAAGCTTGCGTACAGGTTTGACGAAAGCCCAGCCGTAAGCTCCCAGCATCAAGATATTGTCCGCTGTATCGATCAGCAACATCCCTGCCGCGAAAAGAACAGGAAATATCAGGATAGCGGTAAACGATAGTCCTTTGGACGCCTCCGTGGCAGAGATGCCCAATAGACCGATCTCGGTTGCCGTGTCAAACCCCAAACCGAACAGGAAGCCCAACGGATACATGTGCCAACTGCTTCGGATCATCCCGAACATCGGCCGAAAGAGGCGGGCGAGAAACCCACGATCTCCGAGGAGCATATTGAAGTCCTCTTCCACGTACGGCTCGCCTCGGCGCACCCGCGCAAAAGCTCGATAGATTGAGCGCAAAACAATCAGATTAACGATTGCAATCGCGAATAGAAAAAAGGCCGATACAAGCGTTCCAACTACAGATCCGATGTTACGTAGTGCATTCAAACGATGTTGAAGCGCCAATGCCGAGCCAGCAATGGCGGCTGATCCTAGAATGACGACGGTCGAATGCCCGAGCGAAAACATGAATCCCACTGCCACCGGACGCTTGCCGTCCTGCATCAGCTTCCGTGTGACGTTATCGATGGCGGCAATGTGGTCGGCATCGACCGCGTGCCGCAATCCAAAACTGTAGGCGATGAATGCCGTCCCCAAAAGCACCGGGAAGTGACGAAATGCGAGTACGGCCCACAACCAAGCACCAACATTGATCGCTATCAAAAGCGTAAAAACAGCAATGATCCGCGGCCGTAGGTGTTCAGAGGAGTCGTTCAACAGGTTGGTCAAGCCCCTCAGCATGCCGGTAATTCGTTGATCGCCCTTTCGGTATTTGCTGCGAAATGTGCCCGTAATTTCACGGTCGTCTCTTCCGTTGATAGTAACATCACTCAGATGTTCGTGCTACTCCAATAGCAAGGTTGTCGAGCTGCCAAAACGTAGCACGACGTGCAGATTCGTATGGTGTATTGGCGGTAGCAAGAGGGCGTGGTATGACAGCCAAGATTATTTCGAGAGCTTAGATTTAATTACCTTATAGACTGTCCCACTGAGGGCGATTAGAGCAAAAATGGCGAGGGCAAGTACACCAACGAGCGGCAGTATGGATGTAGTTAAACTTGTCATCTCAGTTCCTGGGACCCGGCTTTTTGTGTCGGGGCCGCGTGGCGCATCTTCAAATGCCATCACCTTCGGTGATCAGAAAGTTCTTGAACTGCCAGGGGTCGGAGGGGTCGGTTTGTGGCTTGTTGTAGCCTTGGAAGAAGTTGGAATAGTGCTTGAGGGGAGTCCAGTCCGAAGCCACGGACACGAATTTGCCCAGGTAGGGCTTGCTGAAGTCCAGCACATCGTCGTGGGGCAAGTCGTCGGGTACGCATAGGCCGCGTTGCGGATTGTCGAACATCCACAAGCAGGCGGCCACCACCGAGACCGCCACTTGCATCGTGGTAGCGTTCTGGTGAGGCACCAGGCGGCGGGATTCCTCGATGTCCAGGTCGGATCCGCACCACCAGGACACGTAAGGGTGCCCCATCAGCAGTGCTCCCAGAATATCCGCGCCGCGGGTGATCTCATCGGTCATGATGCGAACGCGCGATTGCAACCTATAGTCATTGCCACGCAGTTCGTAGAGTGAGGCAATGGCACAGTCGCAAGGGCAATAGGCATAGTGAACGGTGGGCCGGTAGATGGCCTTGCCGTTTTCCCACACCGTGAGTTTGTCCGATATGGTAAACGCTTCGCCGTGGCGCACTACCATGCCAATAATGTCGTGGTTAGGTGGCACCCAGCTCGCCACGTACGTATTGATGCCCATGCGCGCAAGACAGATTTGGTTTCGCGGGCCGTCGAGATGCTCGTAGGCGAGGGCGGGCAACTCCTTTTCATGGGTGCCCCAGCCCATCTCGGCGGTGGTGGTTCCCTCCTCCCGAAATCCTTCCACGCTCCAGGTATTGACGAACTCGTTGACCTCTTTGGGCTGGTCGGTGACTTGCGTGTCGCGCTCGCTGCAATGAATCACCTTGACGCCGAGTTTATGGGCCAGGTGATTAAATTCTCGCGCCTTGGCGTGCTGAGCGATTTGTTCCGCCGGCCCTCCGCTGATCTTCTTTTCCTGCAGGACACTGTCGGCAATCTCCAGCAAAGCGTGCTTGGTGAAATGACTGATCAGGCCGGGATTGGCCCCGTGTTCCACGACCGCGCTGGGTCCGGGCTTATCCCACTGGGCATACATCCGCCGCAGATTCATGTGGCGCCAGTAGAGGGTCCGCTCGCTCGGGTGCTTCTGGCCTCCCGCATACGGATCCCATAGCTCCACTGAAGTGTTGACGTAAAGAACGCCCCGGTCGTGGCACCACTGGATGATTTCACAGGCATCGATGTTCCAAGCCAGATCGATCAGGAGATCTCCCGCTGAAACATACTGCCCCAGCAAGGTCCCGAGGTTCTCCGCTGTTACGCGGTCCTTGACAAAAGTCATGCCCCGCGCAATCCAGGGCTTCAGCGCCTCCTCGTTGGGATCAAAGTCCATGATCGTGATGCGCCCGGGACCCATGGTGACGTGCTCAACAAAGATCGGCAACGTGCAACGCGCGACTGCTCCAAAACCTAGAAACAAGACCCGATTCGGAAAAGCGACCATTCCTTTATTCCTCGCAGAAGTAGTAATTGAACGCCCAGCGGGACCGCCCG
>JASHTZ010000374.1 GCA_030040295.1 Terriglobia bacterium
TGACGCGCTGGAATGGCAGAAGGGCCGGCACAACCTCCACCTGGGCGGCGAGTTGATTCACTATCTCTATAATCCCTACAACCCGGGTTTGCTTACCGGCAGCTACTCCTTTACGGGCGTATATACAGATACCATCAATTCCTCCGGCAAAACCACCGGAGGCTTCGGTCCCGCCGATCTTTATCTCGGCCAGGTCAATTCGGCGAGTCTTTCCACGGACAATTATGAGTTCCGCTACCGGTTAAACTACTACGCCCTTTACGCACAAGACGACTTTAAACTGAGCTCGAGGTTGACGTTGAATTTCGGCGTGCGCTGGGAAGTGGACGGGCCCACTTCGGAGGTCAACAACCAGTTATTCTCCATGAATCCTGCCCTGACCGACCCCACAACGGGAAAGCGCGGGGCGATTGAATACGCGGGACTCAACGGTGCCCCGATGCATTTCGTTCCTTATGACTATCGCGGCATCCTGCCGCGGGGCGGTTTCGCTTACAGTTTGGCCAAGGATACCGTGATCCGGGGCGGCTATGGAATGTTCCAGCTTCCCAGCATCGGCTTTGTACCCACGGCGCAAGGAAGCGGCCAGACTTCCGAGTTCAGCCGCTCGTGTTCGTTTACGGGAACCAGCACAACTGTCGCTTTCGCGCTGCAAACCGGCGTCGGAAACTGCGCCTTCAACGTCAATTCCGCCGGGCAGCCCAACATTCCTTCCAGCTTGACCAGCCCCAGCCAGAACGTTATCGACTTCCAGCAGCAGGGCACGATTCCCTACGTCCAGGAATGGTCCCTGAGCCTCCAGCATCACTTTGGGCAAGGTTGGGTGGGAGAGATCGACTGGATCGGTAATAAGGGCACGCACTTGCCGGTTACCCTGGCGGCAAACCAGATTCCCTACACGTCCACGGCGTGCTGCGATGCCCTCAGCACCACCGCCAGCCAGGCACTACGCCCCTTCCCGCAATGGAAGAACGTCAACTACTTTACCTACGGGGGCCTCTCCAACTACAACGGCCTGATCGTGCAGATGCAGCATTACTGGACCAAGGGTCTTTCCACGCTGGTCAACTTTACCTGGGCGAAGACCATGAACGATGTGGATGCCTCGGCGCGGTCCGACGCGGTGTCCAACCAGAATACCTATGACACGGCGGCACAGTACGGGGTCGCCATGATCGATGTTCCCAAGCGTTTTGCCTTGTCGTATGTGTGGGATGTACCGATCGGGTCCGGAGGAAAATTAGTGCAAAGCGTTCCCGTGGTCAGCCAGATTCTTGGCCATTGGGAGTTCAGCGGCGTGACACAGTTCCAAGTGGGATATCCTTACAACGTCAGCCAGACAAATGTGATGGGGCTCTATAACGGCGCCCAGTACTGCAGCAGATCCGGTGAAGCCCTTCACTTCACGACGCCCACCGTGGCCCAGTGGTTCAACCCCGCGGCATTCGTGCCTACTCCTATTAACACTTTCGGGGACTGCGCGAGGGCCTCACTCTTCGGGCCGGGGGAAAATAACTGGGACATTTCTCTCTCCAAGACCGTCCCCGTGCGCGAGCGATACAGGGTGCAGATCCGCGCGGATTTCTATAATGCCTTCAACCACGTGCAGTTTGACAACCTCAACACGTCGTGCACCACCCTGATTGACAGTGGTTCGGGGTGTGGAGGGGCGTTTGGAGCGGCGACCGGAGACATCGGAGCGCGCACCATCCAGCTTGACGCGCGTGTCAGCTTCTGAGAATTACGGTAAAGAAAGGGATTTGCCGGGCAAAATTAATCCGCGTTTATAAAATGGCTGTCACAAATACTCGACCCCGATTTACCGACAGCCAACAGCGGTCGAGGAGGAACCATCATGGGATTGACGTCAAAAGCAGGATTTGCACGGGCGTGTCTGCTATTGCTCCTTTTAGGTTTGGCAGTCCCGGGCCGGGGACAGAGCCTGAACGGGAGTTTGAGCGGTAGGGTGACCGACCCCAGCCATGCGGCCGTGGCCGGCGCCCTGGTGACGGTGCGGAGCGCGGCTACAGGTGTTTCCGAGCACTTCACCATCGGCTCGGATGGACTTTACGCTTTTCCGAATCTGCTGCGAGGCACCTATAGCCTCACCGTGGAAGCGAAGGGGTTTCGCAAGTACGAACAATTGGGCATTGTCATTGACTTGAACGCCCGCGTGACCCAGGATGTCGCCTTGCTGGTTGGTGCTACGACGCAGGTCGTGCAAGTCACCTCAAACGCTTCGCCGTTGAATCGTGAAAGCGGCGTTGTATCGACGAACGTGCCGCCTTCCACGCTCGAAGACCTTCCCCTCGTGGTGAGCGGCGGGCAGCGCAATGCCGCGCAGTTCGTTGAGATGGCTCCGGGGGTGACCGGTAGCGGCCAAGACAAAATTAGTAATTTTCGTTTCGCCGGGGGGCCTGCCTATGGCGATGAGTCGGTGTTGGATGGCGGTACCATGGTGGAAGGCTTGCTCAATCCCGCCGGCATGTTGGCTTTGTCCGATTATCCCTTGGCCCCCGATGCCATCAGTGAAATTACCGTGCTCACGAACAGCTACGACATCCAGTATGGTTCTTCCACGGGTGGAGTGGTCACTATGGAAACCAAATCCGGGACCAATCAATTCCACGGCGACCTCTTTGAGTTTGGCCGCAACTCGGTCCTGAATGCCACCACCTGGGGCGCCAACAGCAAGCCCTACGATAACGAGCACGAATTTGGCGGGACCCTGGGCGGCCCCTTCCACGTTCCCGGCTTCTGGGGTGGACGGCACAAGACATATTTCTTTCAGCTTCTGGATGGTTATCGCATTTCCGGCGGCTCCGCGCCCACCATCAGCACGCTTCCCACCGCGCAGGAACGCGAAGGCAACTTTAGCGGCTGGGTGAACGAGACCACGGGGGCGATCATCCCTATTTATGACCCTGCCACCACGGTGGCCAATCCCGCCTACAACTCCAGCAAAGCCGCCAGCGCAACCAACGCCCCTTGGATCCGCACTGCGTTTCCAGGCAACATTATTCCTTCAACCTATCCCAACTTTGCTTTTGCCAACCAGTGGATCCAGTATCTTCCCACCAACACCAATCCGGGACTCACGGGTAACTATCAATCTCCGCCCATCCCCAGCACCTACCTTTCCCACGCAAATGAGTCGGACACGCGCGTAGACGAATATATTGGGAGCAGAGACCACTTTATGGCCTCGGTCCGGTACTCGGGCAACACCGCTCCTAAGAACGCCGCGCAGGCTTGTGCCTTACCCCTACCCATTTGCAACAGTGACGAGGACGTCCCTTACTACAACTTCCAGGATCGGGCAAGCTGGGACCATACCTTCAGTCCTACCATCATCAATCACTTTGGAGGGGGTTATTCGGATTTTACCCAGGGCAAGTATGCTCTGGACGCCCCTTACGCCTCCAAGATTCCCTCCATCGCCAACGTCGCTGCCACCACCTATCCGCCGGAAATCACGTTTTCCTCAACCGATGGTTATGCAACCTTTGGAGAGAACGTGGGGCTTCCCTCGAATGACCAAACGCGCCGGCCGGCCGCCACCTTCAACGATCTCTTGAGCTGGTCGAAGGGCAAGCACCTGTTCAAGATGGGCGTCGATGTCCGCTTTCTGGAACTCAACGACCTTGACGAAACGAATCTCTCAGGGACGTTCGGTTTCACCGATGCCCTGACGGGGGCGTATGACAATGCCACGACCGGAAATTCCTTCGCCAGCTTCATTACCGGCGCCGCCGGCAGCGCGAGCGTTCTATTCTGTTATGTCTGCTCTTACTACGCTCGCAGCCACCAGTTTGCGGGTTTCTGGGGCGACACTTGGAAAACCACTTCACGGCTGACCCTCACCTACGGTATTCGCTGGGATGCGAGTACGCCCCTGCACGAGAAAAACGACGACTTTTCGTTTACCAATCCCAACGGCGTCAATAGTGCGGCGGGAGGGCTGCTGGGCACACTGGCCTTTGCCGGAACGCGCTGGGGCTCCGCGAGCTACGGAGCCAACCAACCGGCGCCATTTTGGTGGAAGGGCTTCGGCCCGCGTTTCGGTTTTGCTTACAACGTGGGACACAATACCGTCGTGCGCGGAGGTTATGGAATATTCTTCGGCGCCCAGTTTTATGATGAGGGCTCGATCAACCAAACAGGCTTTAGCCTTAGTCCCGCCCCCCCGGCAGGATCGGCCAGCGTCTCACCGGCCATCTGGATGTCTTCGGGCAATTGTGTTACCAGCGGGTTGGCGGCATCCTATTGCGGCTTCCCCGCGGCGGGGACGTACTACACTCCTCCTCCCTTTATCAGTTCGACTTACACGAATGGCAAGGGCATGTCCGCCTATTCGAATACCAGTGACGCCTTGCCTTATGTCCAGCAGTTCACATTTACCCTTGAACACGCCTTCACCAACAACCTCATGGTCTCGGCGACTTACACGGGGTCGAAGGGAACGCGCTTGCTGGCGAGCATCACCGGTTACAACGTGCTGAATCCGTCCATACTTTCCAGTTCGATCGCCGGCGATTTGAAGAGCACTTTCACCGCCAGCGAGACAAGTCTGGACGGCGTCAACATTCCCTATACCGGCTGGCAGACACAACTGGGTAGCTCTGACACCATTGCCCAGGCGCTACAGCGGTTCCCGCAGTACACCGGTGAAGGATTTCCAACCAATGAAAATGACGGCAACTCGTTCTACAACGGAATGAGCATTGAGGTCACCAAGCGCACTTCCCACGGGCTGTGGTTACTGGCCTCCTACAACGTCCAGAAGAACATGGGAACCTTTGATTCGGAGAACGCGCGAAATGCGGCGGACGGCGTCTTTACCGGCTCCGTCTCCCAGTATTTCCGGAAAGAAACGTGGGGCATTCAAGATGACGATGTGCCCCAGTTCCTAAAATTAGCCGTTGTCTATGACCTGCCCTTCGAAAAAATGACTTCCTTTGCACGGGCCGGAGTCGGCCGCCAGGTTCTGGGCGGGTGGGAAGTGAGTACGATTTACCTCGCCAATGGTGGCATCCCCTTTCAAATCGACTCAACC
>JASHTZ010000375.1 GCA_030040295.1 Terriglobia bacterium
CCCTGCACATTCACCCTGGAGTCCGGATTGGACATTCCGTTCACTGGGCTGATACCGCCCGAGATCCCAAGGTCGTAGTAGTCTGGTCCAAGGTCGAGTCTGAATGCAGAGCCGGTCCCCCACGGTGCGGCCTGAAGAGACATGACGTCTGCTTGTTGATGCTGCGAATTCATTGTGTAGCTCACGTTGGCAGTAAACACCGCGTGGCCGGCGTTGTCTACCAGGACAAATTTCTTAGCGGTGATGACGTCGGGTACCGGCTGTGGTGGACTGGCGGATACTGATAGCAGAATGACAAGCGTCAGAGCCAAGCACCAGCATGTCAGTTTAAGCCTCCTCATGGTGGACTCTAGGCGCGCTACTTGATGAATTAATTCCAAACTCATATGTTCGGTTTCCATAGGGCTTATCCTCTCAATGGTATTCCAAAAACCTCACCGAAATTTTATACCAAGCCCAGTGAATGCCGCCATGGCGCTTGAGCCTTGAGTTAAAGAATCCTTGCCAACGCCCCGGAAGCAGTGGGAAAGTGCGCAGTAGGCCTCAGCAGAGGACGCGATCCCCGCCCGCAATTTGCGGCGCGAGGGACGCGTGGACGAGGGTTAAGAATTCAAAATTTTTTCTCAGGTGGTTTTTACTCATGCCCACGAGACGAACATTTCTGATGAACAGCGCTGCCGCCGCGGTGGCGTGGAACGCCCATCGAATGCAGGCCACGCCGGAAGGGCAATCCGCTTTTGCCAGCCGCCGCCCGCCGGTGGAAAAGCGAAGGTTTATCAGCGAGAGCATCGAGGCCAAAATCCGCGAGGTGAAAGCGGCGATTTCCGATCCGGAATTGGCCTGGCTCTTCGAGAATTGTTTTCCCAATACGCTGGACACAACCGTGCGAGCGGGCGAGCGCGACGGCAAGCCGGACACTTTTGTGATCACCGGCGACATTGAGGCCATGTGGCTGCGTGATTCCTCGGCAAAGGTTTGGCCCTACCTGCCTTTTGCGCGTGACGATCGCCCGCTGCGCAAGCTCCTGGAAGGGGTGATTCGCCGCCAAACGCGCTGCATTCTGATCGATCCCTACGCGAATGCCTTCAACGAAGGCCCCACGGGCAGCCCATTCGACTCGGACCACACCCACATGCGGCCGGAATTGCACGAGCGGAAGTGGGAAATCGATTCGCTGTGCTATCCCATCCGCCTGGCGCACGGGTATTGGAAGACAACCGGCTATGCCTCGTGCTTCGATCAAACCTGGAGGGAGGCCTGTGCGTTAATCCTGAAAACGTTTCGCGAACAGCAGCGGCTGCACGGCCCCGGACCTTACTCGTTTCAACGCGTGACCGCGAATCCCACCGACTCGCTTCCACTCAACGGATTCGGCAATCCCACCCGCCCCTGCGGTTTGATCAATTCCGGGTTCCGGCCGTCGGACGATGCCTGCATCTACCCTTTCCTCATTCCGTCAAATTTCTTCGCCGTGGCGTCTTTGCGGCAGCTTGCGGAAATTCATGCCACGGAATTGTCCAATGGCGGCTTCGCGCAGGAATGCCGCGACCTTGCCGGCCGGGTGGAGCAAGCGCTGGCCGCCCACGCCCGGGCGCAGGTCGCGAGCTTCGGGGAGGTCTACGCCTACGAGGCCGATGGATTTGGGAATCAGCTCTTCATGGACGATGCCAACATTCCTAGCCTCCTTTCTCTCCCTTATTTGAACTGCTGCGCCATCGACGATCCGATTTACCAGAGGACCCGCCGGCTGATCCTGAGTGAATCCAATCCTTACTTTTTTCGGGGCAGCCGGTTCGAGGGAATCGGCGGGCCGCACGTGGGCCTGGGAATGATCTGGCCGCTGGGCATCACCATGCGCGCCCTCACCAGCCAGGACGAGCAGGAAATCGGCCATTGCCTGGCCATGTTGAAGGCGAGCAACGCCGGGACAGGATTCATGCATGAGTCTTTTTCACAATCCGACCCGGCGAAATATACGCGCGCCTGGTTCGCCTGGGCCAACACACTTTTTGGAGAGCTGATTCTTAAGGTCCAGCAACAGCATCCGCGATTGCTCAAAGCCGATAGTCACGCCGCGGGGGCAGCAGGTAGCGCGCAGTTGTTTGCACTGTGAACTACTCCGCAACTTTTAAAAACTGTGCGCTGCGGCCCTTGCAGGCGAATTGATTTACAGAGGCTTAACCGGGATAATTCATGAATATCTTGTAGCGATGGTGGGGGAAAGGAGTTTCTCACAGAGTCCGCCGAGTCAAGGCACAGAGGGCACGGAGATCTCCTCTGTGCACTCTGCGAGCCAACGGTTCAGTGATTCCGCCGGCTAACGACTCCGTGAACTCTGTGTGAACCTCACTTCGGTCCGTTTTGTTCTCTCATTTTCGTGAATAATCCGGGTTAACGGCAAAATTAACTTGTGATTAAGGAAAAAGAGGGCTATCTTTTACTCCGTCGGGTAGGTCTTGCATGGGGGCCGAGACAATTCGTGCCCCAATTACCGCTCAAGCGTAAAGGGTCCGGCAAAGAGACCCGTCGCTGTGGCACCCTTTAGCCGAATTGTCAAAAAATTACAATCATTTCCGGAGGCAAGGCATGAGTGCGCGTCGGACTGTTCTCCGCGTTTTCGCTTCGGTCCTATTGCTCGTGGGAGGGCTTTTGTTCACCCTTCCGTGCATGGGACAAACGTCCACAGGTCAAATCACCATAACGATCATGGATTCTTCGGGCGCGGTCGTTCCGGGCGCCAAGGTGACGATTACCGGTACGGAAACCGGAAACGTGGCGCGGGTGATGACGACCAATCAAGTGGGCGTGGCCGATGCGCCCCTCTTGCGGCCGTTGGATTACACCATCACGGTGCGGGCGCAAGGTTTCGAGGAATTGGTTCGTAAAGGGATAGTTTTGGCGGTCGGCGATACGCTTTCGTTGACCCTCACGCTTCAAACCGGCAGCACCACGCAGCAGGTTACGGTGGTGGGGCAAAGCCCATTGATTGAGCAAAACTCCGGCACGATTGCGCAGGTGGTCCCCGAACACATGCTCACGCAACTGCCCTTGAATGGCCGGAATTACCTCCAACTCGGCAACCTGCTTCCCGGCTCGGTCCCCTCGGAAGGCAGCCGCGACGCCACGTTTGACATGTATGGGAACTCCGGCATTCAGAATGCCTTCGTTTTGGACGGCGCGCGGAACGAGCAATATATCCGCGGCCTGGATTTGGGTGTAACCCCTGTTTCCTTCCTCGGGGCGCGCGACGCTTACCGTCCCCCGGTCGATGCCATCTCCGAGTTTTCCGTGAATGCCAGCAACTACTCCGCCGAATACGGCGCTGCGGCGGGCGCGGTGGTGACCGTGGTTACGAAGAGCGGCACCAACCAGGTTCACGGTTCGGTGTGGGAGTTTTACCAGAGCAATTGGCTGAACGCGCGCAATTTCTTCACCCCGGTCAACAACGCGCCGGTGACCGTGTTCAACCAGTTCGGCGGTTCGCTGGGCGGGCCGATAAAGAAGGACAAGGCGTGGGTCTTCGGCGCTTATGAAGGCGTGGGGCTGGGCGGAGGTTCAACCTCCCTCAGCAGCGTCCCCACCGCCGCTGAGCACCAGGGTAATTTCTCGGGACCCGGGATCAACCTGATTTATGACCCCTCGACCTCAACCCCCAGCGGCAGCACCTACACGCGCACAGCGTACACTGGAAATATCATTACTCCCACTGAAATCAGCGCCACCGGACAAACGCTCATCAACTGGTATCCCCTGCCCAATATTCCGGGGACGGCAAGCGGCACGGCAAGCAATTACGACTACGATACGGTGAATGACTACTACAACTCGAACGTCATCGTTCGGGGTGACTATCAGTTGTCTCAAAAGGTGAGCATGTTTGGCCGCTTTTCCCTCACCAATGACACGCAGACGGAGGATGCCAGTTTGCCGCCGCCCGCCGCTTCCCCCGCCTATCGTCACGCCCCGGCGCGCGGATTCGGTTACGGATACACGCACGCGATCAGCACAAGCCTGGTGAATGAACTGCGCTTGTCGTGGACTCGCATCACCATCCACGCCGACCAGACCAATCCCCTGAATGCCGTCATACCCGGCTCGCTCGATCCTAAAATCGACGCCGGCACACCCACCTTCGGCGTTACAGGATATACCGGCTTGGGCGGCACGGCGGGCTGCTGCGGGAATGACCCCCTCATCAAAAGCTCTTCCGTTTGGGACGCGGCGGATAACGTTTCCAAATCCCATGGCAGGCACTTGATGAAGTTCGGCGCGGACATCCTCTATATTCGCCCCTCGACTTTTTCCCCGAATGTGGCGCGCGGGTCGTTCACGTTCACGGGAACTTTCACCGACAATCCTTCGCACACTTCCGGAACCGGCAACGCGTTTGCCGACCTTCTGCTGGGTGACGCGAATCAGGCCACGGCCGGGAACTTCAATCAGGTGGTCGAGAGGGGCCACTACTACAGCGGATACTTTCAGGATGACTGGAAGGCGACGGGCAACCTGACCTTCAACCTGGGCGTCCGCTATGAACTCTGGCCGCCCTACATCGAGGCCCACGACGCCTTGGCTAATATCATCGTCGGCACATCCAATCCTTACTTCGGGGATTACGTTTTCGCCGGCGATCCGCGTTTTCCGCGCGCCCTGATGACCACGGACTACAAGAACGTCGCCCCGCGCGTGGGCTTT
>JASHTZ010000037.1 GCA_030040295.1 Terriglobia bacterium
TCCTGGTACTTCATGCCGCCAGTATAAGCGCTGATTGCCGGCCGAGACAAGCAGGTTCCTATCGGCGATCGATCAGACCCACTAACGCGTTTGTGACCACGCCCGCAACGTCCGGTCCGGCGGAATTGATTTCGCCGTACCAGCGCTCTTTGCGGTTGAGCAGCCAGGGCGGCTGATCGTCGTACTCGGCCTTGGGAATAATGTAACCGAGTTCGTCGTTGGCGAGGCCGAAGATGAACTGGTAGCGGCTGGCCAGGTGCTCGCGAATCGCGGGCTCGAAGGGCGCATCGGGATAATCCGCGCCAGGGTAGCGTGTGATGCCGCCGTTCACCAGCTCGGGATAGACCTCGCCCGGTACGGTCACGATTTCCGCCGTTAGTCGCCCGGCGGCGAGCAAGCGGATGTAACTCACTTCCGTCTGCACATCGTGACCTGTGGAGAGTTTCATTTCACCCATTCCGGGAATATCCTTCTCGGCGACCGACGGATCGATCCTCCCGTCAGTGTAAAGCGGTTTGCGGCCGCCGAAGACGCCGTTCGCGCCCGCCACGCGAAACCGGTCATTGTGCAGCGGGACAAAAATCACGGCTCCGCGGAAGTCAAGGGAATCCACCTTCACCGCTTCCCCGCCCTTCACGGCGCGCTCGGCAAGCTGGCCGATCGTGTCGCCGAAAAGCTCCGCCTTACGCCAGGTGTTGTCCGCGGCCACCGCGCCCGTTTCGGGATCCTGCAGCGCGACGGAGGGGCCGTTGCTCGAGAGCAGACCTCCGATGGAACCGTTTACGAAGATCGCCGTGCCGCCGGAGTGGGATTCCACGTACTGGCAGAGCCAGTGCGGATAATCCGCGGTGATCTCCGTGTTTTTTCCTCCCAGGGTTTCGGGGTGATCGCTCCAATTGATCAAGTCGGCGATCGTCTGACCGCTGGAATCAGATACGAGGTGCATTACGAAAAGGTAAGGGTCTTTGACGAAGGGCGGGCGGCTGTCCGACTGCAACATCGCAAGCAGGGGATGATCGTCGCGCCCGAGCGTGAGGTGTGCGGGCTGCATCGAGCGTGCCGCGTCTACAGCGGCTTGGGCGATTCGCTCCCTCAGCAACGCCATGTATTTCTCGTCGATTCCCGATTGCAGCGGACTTGGCCCCCAAAGGCCCATGGTGTCCGGCCCTTCGTGATCGTGGGTGGAAGCAACAATCAGGTGATTAACTTGAGGCGCCTGGTTCTTCACCATCTCGCGAATCTTTAGGACATCGTCGTAGAAAAGGCCAATCAGGTCCGCCGCGCAAACCTCCACGGTGTCTGCCCCCGCTTCCAGGGCGAGGCAACGCGCGTAAAGATCATCGTGAACACCAGTCGCGACGCGATTCTGCCCGTAACCCGCGAGATAAACCGTGGCGGCATGAACGTCCGGAGTGATCACCACCTTGGCGGCGCCCGCGCGCAATCCCTCTGCGGCGGCGGGCTGAGCTGCCGACGGAATGAACAAAATGCAGGCGAGGCACGTATAAGCAATTTGGCGCATGGATTCGGCCGCCTCCCGGGGGTGACCTCGCAAAGTATATGCCCGCGCGGGGCGAGGTTCCACTACGCGGATGCGAGCGTGGCAACTTGTAGCGCGGGTGTCCCCACCCGCGACCCGAACGTTTCCCAGGCGCGACCCCAACGCGGCTGAGGACAGCCGCGCTACAGCGTAACAGCCATTCGGGGATGGCGGTTCATGAGCTTGAAGTCCATGCCGTGGAGGGAAAATGGTAAGATGCTGGCGCTTCAGAACGCAAGAAACCGCATGACCACATCCGCACAATCCGGACCCGGCGCAATTGAGACACGGGAGATCTGCCGGCACTACACACTCGGCGCCGCGGTCATTCGCGCCGTGGATGGCATCACATTCTCGGTGCAGCCGGGTGAATTTGTGGCGCTGCTGGGCAGCTCGGGCTCGGGAAAATCCTCGTTGCTGAACTTGATTGCGGGGCTCGACCGCCCGACCTCAGGAGAGGCGACGGTGGACGGCCACAAGCTGGCGGATTTATCAAGCGAAGAGCTGGCGCGCTATCGCCGGGAAAGTGTGGGAATAGTTTTTCAAGCGTTCAATCTCGTGCCCAGCATGACCGTCGCGGAGAATGTCGAACTGCCGCTGCGCCTGGCGGAAACGGAGCGCGGTGAGCGCGGCGAGCGCGTGCGCCGGGCCCTTGAACAGGTGGGCTTAAGCGAGCGGATTGCTCACCGGCCCAGCGAGCTTTCCGGCGGCGAGCAGCAGCGCGTGGCGCTGGCGCGCGCGCTGGTGAATTCTCCGCGCATTCTGCTGGCAGACGAACCCACCGGAAACCTTGACAGCCGCACCGGCGCGGAAATCATGCAGATCATCGGCGATTGCAACCGGCGCGGGATGACGGTGCTGCTGGTCACGCATGAGCGCCCGCTGGCGGAAGCCCATGCCACGCGTTTGCTTTTTCTTGCCGACGGGAAAATGGTGGCCGATCAAGCCAACCAACGGGCCGACAATCGCGAAGAAAGCGGGGCGCGCGCATGAAATCGATGGACCTGCTCGAACTCGCCGCGCGCAATCTGCGCGAGTCGGTGCTGCGCAATTCGCTCACCACGCTCGGAATCGGCGTGGGCGTGGCGTCGCTCGTGGCCATGCTCTCGCTCGGCATCGGCTTGCAGCAGATGACTACCCGCCGGCTGGAGAGATCGGGACTGTTTGACACGGTGATGGTCACTCGCGGGGACGTCGGAGGATTCGGGCCGCGCCGGCGCAACGCCGCGTCCGCGGAAAGTCAGCGCGTGCTGGACGATGGCGCCCGGCGCGAAATCGCCGCCCTGCCGGGCGTGCTGGAAGCCGTGCCCGACATTCGCACCGTGGCACAGATTCGCTTCAATGACAAATCGCATCGCGCCATGGTGGCCGCAATGCCCATGTCCGCGCGCGACCGTGAGGTGTTTGAAAATCTTCAGGGAAGCTTCTTTTCCTCCGGCAATGCCGCCGAGGCGATTTTGCAGAAGAGCTTTGCACAAGAACTGCTGAGCCTTTCACCCGAACCCGCTGACGCGTCAACCGCCGGCAAACCCTCGCCGGAGCTTCAGCCGCTGCTGGGAAAGGAATTGGTGATGTCCTACGCGGCGCGCGTCTCCGCGCCCAACGCCGCCGGCGCGCAGACTGCGAGTGCCGCCACCACGACGCGCGCTTCGGCAGCGCCCAAAAAAGAAGAATCCGCACCTGCTCATTCAACGGACGCTGAAGCGAACCCGCTGCTGGCGGCATTCTCCGTCGTCCCGGAAACTCGCAATTTGCGCATTGTCGGCATCCTGGCGGCTGATCCCGACGCGGTTCGCGGCCTGGGGCGGGCGAGGGTCTTTATTCCGCAGGGTTTTGCCGAAGGTCTCCAATTGATGTCGCCTTCCGACCTTGGAAATGAGGCCGGCGTTGGGGAACGCACTTACCTTGAGATCAGCGTGCGCCTGCGAAATCCTGAAGACGTTCCGCGAGTTGAGGAGGCGATACGGCGGATGGGATTCAATGCCTTTTCCATTCTTGACGCATCGCGGGGCTTGCAGACGGCATTCAAAATATTTGATCTTTTCCTTGCCGTCTTCGGAAGCCTGGCGCTGGCAGTGGCTTCACTCGGAATCGTCAACACGCTGGTGATGGCCATCCTGGAGAGGCGGCGGGAAATCGGCATCCTGAAGGCGCTCGGCGCCAGCGACATGGATGTGAAGCTGCTGTTCTTCGTGGAAGCCGGCGCCATGGGACTGGTGGGCGGCGTGCTGGGCGTCGCCATGGGCTGGACCATCGGCAAAATCATCAACATCGGAACCAATTTCTATTTGCACCGCCAAAATGTGCCGCCGCAAACTCTTTGGCTGGTTCCCTGGTGGCTGGTCATTCTCGCCGTGGGATTCTCGATCCTGGTGAGCTTCGTCTCGGGCCTTTACCCCGCCGCGCGCGCGGCAAAGCTCGATCCTGTCAAGGCGCTGCGCTACGAATAATTCAGTGCGCCTTCAGGTGCGCATCCGCGAACGCCAGATACTGGTCCCAATCATATGCCGTTACTGCGTGCTTTCCGTCGCGAACGTGAAAGCCGATGGTGTGCACGATCGGCTGGTTGATGCCGGGCATTTGATCGGTATCGAGGCCTTCCGCGCCAAGCAATTTGTACACCGGCCCCGCCGCCACTGCGGCCAAGAACATTCCATGCGGGTCAGCCCACTGGTCGTCCTGCGCGCCGGTGATGTAAACCGGCCGCGGAGCGATGAGGGCAATCAATTCATCGGAATCCACCGGCAGCTTATCCACTCTGCCGACGTAAGTCAGAAGGTTCGGACAAAACCAATATGGGAAAGCCTTGGACATGCTCCGCAGCGTTTCCCCGTAGTTGCGCCGCCAGGGCGAAGCGCCGCCGCGCCCTGAGCAATTCGCCAGCACCATGGCGAAGCGCGTGTCCTGCGCGCCGGCCCAGAGCACCGTTTTCCCCAGCCGCGAGTGACCCATCACCGCCACGCGATGCGCGTCAACGTCCTTGTCTTTTTCAAGGTAGTCCATCGCGCGGCTCAGGCCGTAAGACCAGGCTCCAATGGCTCCCCAATAGTCGCCGGTGGGCTCCGTCTGTCCGGCAGGCATGAACATTTCGCGCAAGCCGCCGTGCAGGTAACCCTCCATGAAGTCCGGCTCGATTTGCTGGTAGCAAATCGTGGCGAAGGCGTATCCGCGCGCGAGAATCTTCTCAACGTCGAATCCCTTGTCGTGGCCGCGCGACGATTCGGAAGCCTGCCGGCGAACCGGCGGCTTGCCGATCCAAACCGTGGCAAGCTTGATGCCCGGATCCGCGCTCACGGTTTGATTGCCGCCAAAGTTGATCGCCAGAATGGTTGGAACCGGCTTGGGCGCATTCGAAGGAATGTAAATGAGC
>JASHTZ010000376.1 GCA_030040295.1 Terriglobia bacterium
GGCCGCACGGGTGGAACTGACGGTTACTACTCTCGGCACGATCTGAGAATAAAGATACTCCGCGGCGCGCCGGCTGGGAGGATTGGCACCTCCGATAATCTTGGGAATGCTTCCCACGTTGAACTGCTTGTTTCCGGGATCCTCCCGTTCGGGAGAAAACGCCAGGAAGAAATCTCCACCCGCATCCCCGCATCCGGCATCGTCGGCAAGGCAGCAGTGCAATCCGCTTCGTTCGAGGATCGGTAGCACGAGTTCTTCCGTCGTCCCGGGGTAAGTCGTACTTTCCAGCACGATCAGTTGCCCCTTCCGCAAATTTCCGCTGATGGAGTGAGCGGTCTGCTCCACATAACTCAGGTCGGGCTCTTTCCGTTCATCCAGCGGCGTTGGCACGCAAATCAGGGCCGCATCCACACCTTGCAATTTTGAGAAATCGCTGGTGGCCACAAATTTGCCGGCGTCGACGTGGCGCTTGATTTCGGCCGCGGGGATGTGCCGAAGATAGCTCTGCCCCGCATTCAATTTTTCGACTTTGGCGGGATCAGTATCAAAACCCCACACGGAATGCCCGAGCTCGGCATAACGCAGGATGAGGGGCAAACCAACATACCCGCAGCCAATAACCCCGATGCGAAGACCCGGACCTTTGAAGAATTCCGGTAAACGCGGTTCAGTTCCCATGGACCCTCGGCGCTTGTTCAAGTTCTGCGGATTGAGATTTCAAGACCTCGCGGGCGTTCGCTGGCGCGTTCTTATCTGCATTGAGTTCACGCGACAACAAGAAACTCAGACTGCGGAATACCTGGGACTGTGCCCAGCGATGCATGGGGACGTTATCCCATCCCACCAAGAGCTGCCGGGCCCGAAAGGAACCATCGGCTTTTTGCCAGCGCGCGATAATTTCCGCGACCACCTTTGACAGAACGCCCTCCAGTTCCGGATGGCGGTCACGCAGAAGCACTGAAAGGTTGATGCACTCCGCGCAGTCGTACAATTCCCGGCGATACACGGTCATGCGCGGCCGCTTGGAAAACGGCTTGGGCAGACCATCCGGATCAAACAACTGGCCGACGTAATATCGCACGCCCCGATCGAGGACCGGCCGGCATTCGGGCCAAGCCGTCAGTTGCTCGATTTTTGCGAGGGCTTTCATTACGAAACAGGTATGAAAATGATCGACGAAGTCCCGCGCGCCGTCGGTGGAATAGTACCAGGACCCGTTGGAGTTCTGCGCAGCGATGACGAAATTCAGATTCTTCCTGGCCACATCGAGATAATGCGGCTCGCCGAGCTCAATTCCGGCTTTCGTCAGCAGGAAAGCCCGGTAAGCGCTCGCATTCACCACTCCGCAAGGATCATCAGGGGCCGGCGTATATCCACAGCTTGCCGCGCCGGGGCCGGTTTCAATATCCCGATAAGCTTCGAAGGCATGCCGGGCAATGGATTGCATGATGTGCAGCCATTTTTGGTCCCCATCAATGGCATACACCTGCGAAAACGCCTCATACACGTAAGGCAATGTCGTTATCAAAGGCGTGCCGCCAAACATTGTTCCAGTTCGGGTTTCCCAACTGAACGGGTAGCCCCAGCAGTAATCATCGTACCCAGGGCTCCGAGTTTCCTTGAGCACCTCCAGAAAGTGAACAGCACGTTGGTAGTATTTGTCCTCTCCGTGGATTTTTGCCAGAAATGCGAATCCCATGGCGTAATGGGCATCGGCAATGGGAAAACGTTGCGGCTTCCAGAAGAGTTGGCGAGCCGAGGGGAGGAATGCTTCGCAAAAAATCATGGGGGCAACTGCCATCGTGCCCAGCAGGGGTTTGCGGTAATAGAGTGCTTTTGCGCTGCGGCCCATCTTACTCGCGAAGAAACTCTGATGATCATACGAGGTTTCCCCGTAGCGGTCGAGCCAATGAGTGAAACGATCAACAGAGTCCGCGACTTTCTTGATCAGGATCTTATCCATAAAAGGTCCGGCAGGCCCCACTTAGCTCCGCTCCAGGTTAAAGTTATCGACATGTCTGAAGCTTAGAAGGGACTTGAGAATTGCCTTGAGCTTGGTCATCTGCTCTCGCCGGTGAAATACCATCAGTTCCCGCGAGACGGGGCGCGGGATCCGGCGCAGGGTCGCCCAGAAATAGCCCAAGCCCAAAGCCAAACCATCAACAAGGTATGGCCGTTTGGTGACCCGGTAGGCGACGCGGAAGAGCTCCCAAACAGGATGTCCACCGAGATAATAGTCCTTCTCTCCGTAGGAAAAAGCCGACGCCATGACCCCGCGCTCGGCAGTTCCCAGGTGCCGGTAGTGATAGAAGGACTTCTCGCGAAACGACTCCGTCTTCCAGCCCTTCATCCGGGCCGTCGTAACTGCGATCCAATCAACGCCCCCTGCCCGATTCGGGACGAATCCGCCAATTTCCTCAAAACACTGTTTACGGAACATTTGGCAGCCGCCCGCAACGTGTTTATGGCCCTCAAAGCTGTGCTGGCCGGAGTCGTAAGACTCACCCTCTTTAAAGACTGTCCCCGCAACTCCCAGGGTCGCATCCGCCTGGAACTTGCCGAGAATAAACTCCAGGTAATCCGCATCGAAGGAAAGGTCCGCATCGAGATTCCCGATGACCGCCACATTCAGGTCCTTGACCTTTTCATATCCGGCATTGAAGGCCCCAACCTTCGCTGCAAAGCTGCGGTCGCGGCGCTGGGGCAGTTGCACTAATTCCATCCAAGGGTATTGACCAAGATATCCGTTTACGATTTGTGCGGTCTTGTCCGTCGACCCGTCATCCACGATGACCCACTTTCTCGGCAGGACCGTCTGGTGGATGACCGACTCAATGGTTTTTCCGATAAAGCCCTCTTCGTTTCGCGCCGGCGTGACCAAAACGTAGGACAGGGCGGGAGCGTGTTGATCCATTCCCTTCAGCTCCTGTTTTGAATCGCCGTCCTGAATCCCTGCGGTGTGACTATTCATTTTAGGTGTCACCAAATTGCGTTGTTTGAGGTTCGAGCAAGCATGCCGTTCTCGCCCAACTTCAGCTTTACCTTAACGTCCTCTCGTAGAGACCGCTGACAAGGTTCACCAAGGTCTGCCTTTCTTCGTCCCAGGTATGGGCCAGAAAAACTTTCTGGCCCCGCACGGCGATTTCGACAGCCACCTCAGGATGAGAGGAGACATACACAATCTTCTCGGCAAGCTCCTTTGCGTCTCCCGACTCGAAGAAAAAGAGAGAATCTGTATTGAAGTAATCGAGGATACCCGGCGTTCTGGGAGCAATCACTGGCTTACCCTGTGCCAGATACTCGAAAATCCGAGTAGGCGTATTGATATCCGCGAAGGCGCTTCGGTGGTTGGGAATAACGCCCACATCGCAGCCGGAGATCTCTCCGACTAAATCCTCCAGGCGTCTCGGACCCAGGAAATGCACGCAATCCTGCACACCCTTCTCACGGGCCCGCTCCAATACCCGTTCCAAATAAGCGTTCTTGTGCCCATATACTCTGAGCTCTGCGAAAGGAATGGCCTCTCGCACCAATGCGAGGGCATCGACGGCAAGATCCAATCCGTTTCGTTCCACCAACGAGCCATGGTACATAATCACGAAAGGCTTGGTTGAAGGATTGCTTCTGGTCCCGTAAGAATCCGCCGCGCGAAATGTGAAGATCTTCCCGTCGGGAGCGTTCATCACGACGCCGATCTTTTCCGCTGGGCAACTGCGCGTGGAGAAAATGCGCTTGCAGGCAACGTTTACAGTGAGCACCAGGTTTGCACGCGCGATGCTCCACCTTTCCAGCCACTTGATGAGCTGCACGCTCAGGCTGTTCTCCGCCAGATTGAAAATTGTCGTCATCAATTCCGGCATGGGATCGTGAAGATCCAGAATCACCTTTGCTCCAAACATCTTTGGCACCAAGGCGCAAAAGACCAGCACGTCGGGCATGTTGTTAACGTAAATGAGGTCATATCGCTTTCGCAGGGACCGCCAGGCAAAGATTAAAGAGGAAATAATAATGAAAGCCGAATACTGATAAAAATAGACCAACTTCCCGCCCCGTTGTTTTGCAATCGGGACCCTGTAGACTTCTATTCCATTGAGCGTTTCGCGCCGGGGCGCCTTCTCTTCCCCAATGCAAATCAACTCCACCGTCATCCCTTCGTTGAGAAGGGCTGCGGTTGCGCGGCGAGGGCGGGGATCGAAGGGGAAGGGGGAAAAGGAAACCATTCCGACCCGTTTTCCCCGGAGAAGGGATTGGGTTGCGGGAGCCGGCGATAGAGGATTTGAAGGCAGGGGTTTGGGCAGGTCGTTGGAGCGCGCGGACGCGGGGACGTCCGCGCTGAAATGTAGCTCGGGCGCGATTCCCTTAGTCAAGACAGGCCATGTTCCGAACCAATCGCGCCCCGCTTGCCTCTTTGCTCGCGTATTCCAGCAAATATCCATAATGCGTATTGCTCGTATCGTTCTCCCTTATTTGAGCCGCGCGGTCAAGACTGTTTGTGGCTGCCGGCCGTTTCATATGCAATTAATTCACGGGCGGACGTAAAGCTTTATTTCAATTTCGCACGTCGACGGCAACGGCGTTGACTTCCATGCGGGTTGCTTCTCGCGCAATTTTAAGGTCGTTGGAAGCCTGAACTGCCTGGATCATTACCGTCTGATTAAAGTCGCTCAGAATCTCGATGTTGGGCATCACGCAATGGCCACCGATGATTCCGGGGAAGAACTTGACGGAAGGCAGATATTTGATCTCCTCCCAAAAAGTGCTGATTTCTTTGTAATCCTGCCCCGCCTGGTCACAGTATCTTTCTACTTCTTGCGCCCAGGCAATCAACACTCCGAAGTATGTTGTCTCGGTAAGCTTGGCGAGTTCGGTTGCCTCAGGAGAGGAGAGAACTTTGGTCTTCATGCCGACCGATTCGAAGTGCCGGGCGGCCAAATCGCCGGAGGCGGAGTCTATGGCTCCCACGAATTTCGTATAGGACAGCATCTCCGCGGTCATGCGCGCGTGCTTGCCGCGAACCGGGCTGTTTACAACACGGCTGCCGGAGCGCTCTGCGATTTTCCGTGTAGTCCCTACCGCTACGGTGCTGTTGATGACCGTCAGGGCAGGCTTGAAAAGTTCCATATATCGGAGACTTTCACCCACGAAATCCTTGATCCCAAATGGGACACAGATATGCATAACGTCCGCCTGCTCGATGCGCTCCGGAGGTGCGATATCCACGCCCACGGTATCGTGATGCCGGGAAACAATCTCGAACAGAGGCCTTCCCACCTCCCCCAACCCGACCACCACGATTTTGTCTTTTGTTGTCATGGTCTTTTCCTTTCTTCCTGCAAAATAGCTTGTTGCCCCTCGCCACTTTGATTACTTCCGGTAAGTCGCCGAAAGTGAAAATTAAGTTCGCCCGTCTTCAGCTACCCCGCAGAAGAAACCAGAGTACCACGCTCGGCAGATCGTGCGGGATTGGCGGCCGCTTCACTGCGCACCGACTCCAGCACCTGCCGTGCGACCCGGTCCTGTTGATCGCGCGTGAGCCCGGGGAACATGGGCAGGGAAAGGATTTGCGCAGCAGCCTTCTCCGAAACCGGGAAATCTCCCTCGCGATAACCCAGGTTCTTGTACGCCTTCTGCATGTGGAGAGGCACAGGGTAATGAATTCCCGTTCCGATACCAGCGTCGCCAAGCTGCTTCTGGAGCTGCGCGCGATTCCGAACCTGGACGACGTAGAGGTGAAAAACTGA
>JASHTZ010000377.1 GCA_030040295.1 Terriglobia bacterium
CGCGGTGCGAACGGTGAGTCCCGACGAAGCGAAAGAGCGGAGAGACAATCAGACGGCGCGGGCGATGCTGGCGACGGAACGGCTGGAGGTTGACCGGGCGCTTGCCGATAACTTCGCAGCGGCGCGTGCGCTGCTGCAAGAGCGTGCGGGAATGACAGAGCGAATGCTGGCGCTCTGCCGCAAAATTGATTTCACGCTGGCGTTTGACGGCTTGGACAGTGACCGGTTTGACGCAGTGGCCGCATCATTGCCCTCTGACCTGATCGCCAAAAGCGAGCAGTGTGTGCGGTGGCTCACAGGAGTGGAACAGGGCGAAGCCTATGTCGTGGCGGATGAAACGCTCGTACTGCCAGAGACGTTGGCGAGCGCGAATTTCTATCGGCATGGCGACCGCGTGAGCTTGACGCTGGAGCAGTTGATGGACGTGCGGGAGACAGAAAAAACCACGATAGATCACGCCATCGAACAGCTCCCGGATGGGGGCTATCGCGCCGGCGCGAGGACGGAAATTGTCCATCGGCGCGTGGAAAAATGCGCAGAGGTGGCATAGTGGAATGTTCGGATCGGAAGTGTTGTGATCGTTGCCGGGCTACACCTATTCGCCTGGCAGAACCCCTTGCGTCCCCGAGGGAACTCGTTCTTGACCACGAGATGGCCATGCGCTTTCTGTGGGCGCACTCCAAGGCGGGGATTTACGTGTATGGTGTAGCCCACTTTTTTTAAGCGATTGATGGTAGCGAGTTTGAGAGAGGTAGGTATATGGCTCTGGAAACAGCAGTGGAAAAGAGAATCAAGGTGCAGCTCTTGCACCCCATCACGAACGATAACATCGAGTATTCGCGCGGCCTTCACGAACTGGATGAGGACTTGACGCGCCTATTTTTAGCCCAGCGAGTGACAGGAGGTTTTAGGAAGCTGATCCCGGTTGCCATTGAGTGGACGGGGCAGCCTGGGGTTCCGAGAGGAACCACAAAGGCCATGGACTATTAGCGGTGAACAGCCGTGGCGCGTGTTCCCACGATGCCCACCAAGGACAGGGCGAGAGCACCAAACCAGGGAATGACCGTAAAACCGAACAAATTGAGAACGAAGACCCACCGCCTGAAAATCGGCGGTTGATTCCGCAGCAGAGAAATCAGGAGTGGAAGGCAATAAGCCAGTGCAATCCACTTCATCGCGCACCTCGTGAGGGAAGTATAGCATGGGAATCAGTCAAACCTTAGGGCTGCTGTTTGAAATCAACGCCGATCCCAGCCATGCGATTAGCGCATTGCAGCTTTTGGAAGAAGAAATCGGCCAGAAGCTGGCCTCGTCCTTTGGGGTCAGCACCGAGAAACTGAAGCAGTGGGGCGAAGCCTCGCTGGCGGCGTTTGAAGACGTGACCAAGCTCGGCGAGGGCCTCAGCGAGATCGGCGGACTGTTGTTTGAAGCCGCTGAGCACGCCGCGCATTACGCCGAGGAGGTTGGCCACGTCGCGGAAAAAACCGGCGCAACGGCGGAACAAATCTCGACGCTGAATTACGCCGCGCACATGGCTAACGCCAGCATCGAGGGCGGCAGCGGGGCGCTCGACCGCATGTCGAAAGCGTTGACGGGGGTTCCTGAAAGCTCAGAGGTTGTGAGTCGCGCGCTGGGTTTCCTGGCAAAAAATCTTGGTGATGTCCAGAAGGGTGCTGGTCAGGAAGTGGTGTTGGCGTTGAACGACCTAGGTATTTCCGAAAACGATGTGCGGATCCACACGGGAAATCTTTCCGCTTTACTTCCGACCTTGATCGAGCGTCTGGCAAGAGTTGAAGATCGCACGCGCCGCGCGTCGGATGCCAGCGCGCTATTTGGCCGCGGTGGACGCGATCTGATTCCCGTTCTCGATCAGTTTGCGGGCGGATTTAAAGCTGTGGAAGAGCACGCTCGCAAGATGGGAGTGCTGATCGGTGAAGACGATGTCCGTGCTGCTGACCAATTCCTGGCGGAGCAGCGTGCCCTCACTGCAGAAATGCAAGGCTTCGCATTGACACTAGGTAAAGATGTCATGCCCTATGCGATGCGTCTGCTTGCATGGTTGCACGATGCTAAGACCGAATTGGAGGTTGTGAGACTGCGGGCACTGGGCGTGAGTGAAGCCATGATGGCGTTGGCAACTTCAGGAATTTCGCTTATTTGGGCTCACAAAAATTTAAAGGAAGCCACCCAACTTGAAACTAAAGCGCTCCAGAAAGAAACCAACTGGCTGGTCGAGCTTCAGAAGCAGATGCACGCCGCGGCAGTGGCGGCTATTCCGCAGATTGAAAATACCCAAGCTGCTGCTCAGGCTTCTGATGCAGAGAACCACGCGAATGCCCAGAAGATCACCGTCTACGACGGAGTCGCCATGGCGCAGAAGGCGTGGAACCTTGAGCTGGCGCGCCGCGCCGAGTTACAGCGCCAGGCCGCCGCTGCCGACAAAGCGGAGTTTGAAATGCAGGCGATGCTGTTCCCCATCCAGCGGCAGGAAATACAGAACCTGCAAATCTTGAGTCCACTCGTCGGCGAGCAAACTGAAAGAACGGTTCACCTGAGCGAAGCGCGGCGGATGGAGATTCAAATTTCGCAGGACCTTCAGGAATCGTACAAAAAGGAAGTGGAGGCGGTCGGGCGCGATCTGCCTGCGGCGACGCAGAACCTTGCTTCCGGGCTGGCGGGGCTGATCGGCGGCCAGCGGGCTGCGGCGGCCGTGAAGGCCGTCTGGGAAACTGCGCGGGGCGTTGAGCTGCTGGCGGAGGGCACCTGGCCGCCCAATCCCGCTGCTCTGGTCGCTTCAGGACTGCACTTTGAAGCCGCGGCGGAATTCGGCAAGATCGCGGGCACCAGCTCGCATCGCGGTGGCGGCGCGGGCGGATCGGGCGCCCGCGGCGTGGGATCTCGCGCTTCAGGCGGCTACCGGGATTCGGGCAGTGGGGGACAGCCTCCGCCGCAGACGCTGGCTCAGGGTGCGCAGAGCGATGTGGGACGCGGTGTGGTGATTATTCGCGGCGAGGAGGCGTTTGAAAACCACGTCGCCGCGGCGGTGAACGCAGCAGTGGCGCGCGGCGTGAATGTGACCGCGACGAGCAGTCAGCGTGGCGCGCCGGTCGGACATTGAGAATATGCTCTGCCCAAAGTGCCGGTCAAAAATGGAGACGATCCGCGTCCTGCATGACGTGGCGCTCCAGGTGCGGCGGCGGAAATGTTTGAACGTGGGTTGCCAGCACGCCATGGTGACCCAGGAGAAAGAAGCCACCGAATTCGACTATCGGCGTCTTGATGCCCTCCACCATAAGCGCCGAAGGGAGCAACGCCGGGCGAAGGCAGCTAATAGCGGCTCGCCAATCGCCCACTGAGGAACTGAATAGTTAACGCGCACGCCCATCTAGTGTCCTGTCCCAGTGGTTCGCGATGTAAGTTGGGATGGTTCGATGGTACATGTCCGCTGGGCGAAGCGAGCGATGCTGGCCAGAATTTGGTCCGC
>JASHTZ010000378.1 GCA_030040295.1 Terriglobia bacterium
TATGAGAGCCTGGTCCACCCCCTCACCATCATCTCCTCACTGCCCTCAGCGAGCGTGGGCGCCATGCTCGCCTTGATGATCTTCAGGACGGACCTGAACATCATCTCCATCATTGGCATTGTGCTGCTGATCGGAATCGTGAAAAAGAATGCCATCATGATGATCGATTTCGCTCTGGAGGCGGAGCGCATCGAGGGGAAACGCCCCGTGGACGCTATTTTTGAAGCGAGCATGTTGCGCTTCCGTCCCATCATGATGACCACCATGGCGGCCTTGCTCGGGGCCCTGCCCCTGGCGCTGGGCACGGGCACAGGGTATGAGCTGCGCCGGCCCCTGGGCATCACCATTGTAGGCGGGCTGATCTTAAGTCAAATGCTAACGCTCTATACCACGCCAGTCGTTTATCTGACCTTCGATCGGATACGGCTACGGGCGCAGGGAAGGAAACAGCCTATCTTTGGCCGTCGGGCTCCGCTGGCGCCCAGTGCGGCGGTTTAAAGGGGGAGCAGCGCCGGCATAGCTCTACCTTGGACTGCGGTAGCAGCAGCTACCGCAGTCCAAGGCGCTTCGCGCAAGTCCGTAAAACGCGCGCCGTGCCAACAGCGTCAGGGTAAGGGAGTGCCATAAGGTTATGTCTTTATCTCAACGAAGAGTCCGAAAAAGCTCCGCCTTGGCCTCCTGCCTTCTCCTCGCAGGGTGCAACGTCGGGCCTAAATACAATCGTCCGCCGGTCGCGACGCCTCCGGCCTACAAGGAACTCACTCCCGCCGATTACCCAAATACCGACGGATGGAAAGTGGCGCAGCCCAAAGACGATGCGCTGCGTGGAAAATGGTGGGAGATCTTTGGCGATGCGGAGTTGAACGCGCTGGAAGAGAAGGTGAATGTTTCCAATCAAACCATCGCCGCCGCCGCGGCCAATTTCTTCGCCGCGCGCGCCCTGGTGAAGGAAGCGCGCTCTCAGTATTTTCCCGTCGTGACCACCAACCCCGCAATTACCGTGCAGCGGCCGTCGGCCACAGTAAACCCCGGAAAAGCGTCGGGCTCCGCAACAACGCCGGTGGGTACCTATACGGAATATGACTTACCCTTCGACGCCACCTGGCAGCCGGATTTATTCGGCCGTATTCGCAACACGGTCAACTCTGCTGCAGCCGCCGCCCAGATCAGCGCCGCGGATCTGGAGAATACGCGCCTCACCGTGCAAGCCGATCTTGCTGCCGATTATTTCCAGCTTCGTGGCGAGGATGCGTTGAAGCAGTTGTTGGACGCCACGGTAGTCAGTTATCGGCAGACGCTCGATCTCACCAAGGCATTGTATGAGACGGGCATCGACTCAAACGAAGACGTGTCGGAAGCCGAAACTCAGCTCGAATCCACCCAGGCGCAGGATGACGCGGTGGGCATCCAACGCGCGCAGTTCGAGCATGCCATCGCCCTTCTGGTCGGCCAGCCAGCATCGGCATTTTCGCTTCCCGTCGTGTCGCTCTCGACTCCCCCTCCAGGCATTCCCATCGGCGTTCCGTCGCAGCTTCTGGAGCGCCGACCCGACATCGCCGCTGCCGAACGCACCATGGCCCAGGCCAACGCCCAAATCGGCATTGCCAAAACGGCCTACTATCCCACCGTGATTTTAAGCGCCGCGGCGGGGCTGGAAAGCACTTCCATTGCCAGTTGGTTCACCTGGCCAAGCCGTTTCTTTTCCGTGGGCCCGGCGCTCTCCGAGACGATTTTTGACGCGGGCTTACGCCACGCCACCCTGGAGCAATTCCGCGATCAGTACGACGCGGCCGTGGCCGGTTACCGGCAGACGGTGCTCACGGCGTTTCAACAGGTCGAGGACGACCTCGCCGCGCTGCGCATCCTCTCGGTGGAAATTCAGCATCAGGACACGGCGGTGCAATCTGCGCAGAAAACCCTCGCCATCGCGCAGGACCGCTACAAACTGGGAATCGATCCTTACCTGAATGTGCTGACCGCGCAAAACACCCTGCTCAGCAATCAGCAAACGGCGGTGAATCTGCGCGTTCAGCAGATGACGGCCAGCGGAGGTCTGATCGAGGCGCTCGGCGGCGGCTGGAACGCCTCCGAGATCCCCTCGCCTGCGCAACTGACAACCAAAGTACCATAAGGATTAAGACTGACTTCCACTTGCGCTCGCGGAACAAATAGGCTTGGTATTCACGCACGTGCCCGGGACGTAGTTGGTCGGGAGAGCGGTGGAAGTAACGGGCGAAGCCGGCCACAGCACGGAGATAGCAACGGATCGTACCCTGAAGAGTAATTACGACGTTCGAGTTCTTCGAGCATCACTCGACGTAGACGGGTCATGGGAATCCTCTTTATGACCCGACCAAACCCTCCGAGTCGGTTATTCACTACTGAGCGCTTTAATGCAAGTACTCGAAAGACAGTCGAATTCTGAGGTGACGAACATCGAGGTTGCCAGTCGATTGAAGGATTGGGCACCCAAGCTGCACTTCAGAGGGACCGAAGCTCTCAAATCCGGGTTGGACGAGGCTTATCGGCTTTAGACTCGCAATATCAACCCTCAGCTTTGCCTGGACGCGCTTGCTGTGGACGTACACTGGCGGATACTCTTTCGGACAACTTGGACCTCCTCCGTTTTTGTGCTGACGCGGATGTAATCACGCAATGTGCTAACGCCACCTGGGCCCAAGAAGTGGACGGACTGTTCGCTCTGCAATATGATTGGACATGGCGAACATCAAATGACTCTTGAGAGTAATGAACATGTCCTTCGAGAGACTCAGCTATTCGCCAGGCTGACTGGGGGTGAGATGCGCACCTTGTGCACACGCGTCAGCAAGAGACATTTCGATCGCGGCGAGACGCTATTTAGCGAAGGCGACCCATGCAATGGCCTATTCGTAGTAGCCACGGGGAGGATTCGGATTTTCAAATTGTCACCATCGGGTCGCGAACAGGTGTTGGCAGTCGAAGGACCAGGAAGCTCTTTTGCGGAGCTTCCGGTTTTCGACGGGGGCGTGTATCCGGCCTCAGCATCCGCGTTGGAAGATGCCGAAGTCCTCTTCATCTCACGCAAGGATTTCCAAAACTACTGCCGCGAGCATCCTGAGGTAGCGCTCAAAGTTCTTGCCGTCGTCGGTTCCCGGCTGCGCCGCCTAGTGGGGATCATCGAAGATCTTTCCTTCACAACTGTCAGGCAACGTTTGATTTCGCTCCTGCTGCGGCTGGCCCAACGAGGTGGAACCGCCACAAAACAAGGCATCCGGGTGGAATTGACAACGACCCACCAAGACCTTGCGGCGGAATTGGGAACGGTGCGGGAACTCGTATCCCGAAATCTGAGTCGACTCCAAGCTGAAGGACTGCTCGAAGTCGATGGCCGCACGATCATCGTAAAAGACCTGCCCGGGCTTAAGCGAGAACAGACCACGCCGGAGTAGACCCACAGAAACCGCCCCGTTTTGAAACCAGTGTCCAAGTGACTTTAGTCACTGTCAACAATTCATGGAGAATAGACAATGCTGACCGTGAGGGAGGTCATCATGGATTTCAACAGCGAAACCAAAATGAAAGACATCGCGCTTGCTAATCCGGCAGCCAGACAAGTGCTGGAGGACACCGGGCTGGATTATTGCTGCGGGGGTGGGAAGTCACTTCGTGAGGCGTGCATTCATGCGAACGTCCCGCCGGAAGAAGTATTGAACCGGTTGCGGGAAACCGCCAAAAACATCGGGCCTGAGGACTTGAATTGGACGGCAGCGCCGTTGTGTGAATTGACGCGGCATATTCGTGAGAAGCACCATCGGTACGTTCGCGAAGCGATCCCCCGCACGCGAGCCTTATCCGACAAAGTCACTGCGAGACACGGAAGCAATCATGCCGAGCTTGCGGAAATCGGGAAACTCTTCGCCGAGGTCGCCGGAGAGATGATCATGCACATGCAGAAGGAAGAGCTGGTCCTCTTTCCC
>JASHTZ010000379.1 GCA_030040295.1 Terriglobia bacterium
GCAGCGCCAGGAACCAGTAGGCCGCCGATGCCCCGGAATTGCGATAGTGGCTGAACGTCTTGTTTTTCATGAGCAGGTATACGGAATAGCCGGCATTGGCGCAGAAGCCGGCCACCAATGCCACCGCCCAGATGGAATAGCTGGCCATGGAAAACGGCGCGCCTGCGGCAAGGCTCAGGTCCTGGAGGCGCTTGCCGAACACAAAACTGAAGTTCAGCATGGGCGAGAAGATTCCGGACAGGACGCAAATGATAAACCCGAGAATAAATCCCCCACCCACGGCAGTGACGGCAGATGCGGGAGCCGCCTGCTTATCCTTGTCACGGTGATGTCCCGCCACGGCGCAGAAGATTGTCCCGATGATAACCAGCCCGATGCCCGCCAGCAGGGCGCGTCCTTGTGGCGCAAGGAATTGGCTCGGATTATTGACGAGGATGGGAATGATGGCTCCCACCGAAGCCGTGATGCCCAGAATGATTCCGAAGGCGAGCGCCATTCCGACCTTCGCCACGCCGAGGCCGAAGAAGACGGAACCGATGCCCCACCCGAGGCCGAAAATAAAGACCAAGAACAGAGTAATCCACGATGTGTCATGCAGAACGCTGAATAAGTGCGGAATGGTGGTAAGTGCCAGCACCCAAGGAAGCACAATGGTGCCGAAGAACGAATAGGCTAACCAGGTATTTTCCCACTGCCACAAGGGCATCTTCTTGACCGGCGCATAAAAGCTGCCGTTCAGCAGGCCCCCGAGTAAAGCCAGGAAGATGCCCCAACCAAAGTGCGTCGCCATTGAACCTTTCCCCCGTAAGATCCGGTAGTGTCTCGGCTTGAATTCTGTAGCGGCGGTCTATCGACCGTCGCAGGGGCTTGCCGCGGCAAGCCCGCGAAATGCGCCGCTACAGCCGATTGCCGCAGCCTAGTCTGCGAGAGACAACTGCAATTGCAGCTTAGCCCTACCCCTGATACCGGATGTAAACGGTCTTGCGTTGCAGGTACTCTTCCAGTCCGTATTTGCCGTCGTCGCCGCCCACTCCGCTTTGCTTCCAACCGGTATGGAAGCCGTGAATCGACTCGCCCGGTCCGCGATTGATGTAAAGCTCCCCCACTTCCATGTCGCGGACAGCGCGCAGAATGCGGTTCATGTCGTTGGTGAAAAGATATGCCGCCAGACCGTAGCGCGAGTCGTTGGCCAGCGTTAGGCCCTCGTCGAAGTCGTTAAATTCCATCACAGGAATCACCGGACCGAAGACTTCCTCCTGCATAATGCTCATGTTCTGGCGAACATTGGTGATGATGGTCGGCTCGTACCAATAGCCGTTCTTGAAGGCCTCGCCGCTGGGGCGTTTGCCGCCGATGATAATTTCCGCGCCACTCTTACGCGCGTCGTCCACGTAACGCTCGACTTTCTCCAGCTCCGGCTTGTTTACTTTCGGACCCAGCGTCACGCCGGACTCCAGCGGATTTCCAACCTTCAGCTTCTTCACTTCTTCAATGAAACGCGAAAGGAATTTGTCCGCGATGCGCTTGTGAAGGTAGGTGCGCTCATTACAGATGCAAACCTGGCCGCAATTCAAAAAGCGCGAGAAGACGGCTGTTTTGACTGCGGATTCCAAGTCGGCATCGTCCATCACGATGAACGGCGCTTTGCCGCCCATTTCGAGGGACACAACCTTCACCGTGTCAGCAGCCATGCGCATGATGTGCTTGCCGGTTTCAACGCTTCCCGTAAATGTGACCAGGCGCGGAATGCGGCTCTTTACCAGCGCTTCGCCCACCACTTCGCCGGCGCCCGTCAGTACGCTGAAGACGCCTTCGGGAACGCCTGCTTCCTGCGCCAGTTTCGCCATTTCCAGCGCGGAAAGCGGCGTATCTTCATGCGGCTTCAGAACCAGCGCGTTGCCTGCAATCAAGGCAGGAGCGGCCTTGCGCAGCGTCAGCGCCGAGGGGTAATTCCACGGGATGATTCCCACTACGACTCCCACGGGCTGGGGGACAATCCAAAGCTGCTCGTTGGGTTTGTCCGCGGAGACGATGTCGCCTTCAATGCGGCGATCGAATTCGGCGTAGTATTCCAGCCAGCTTCGGCCAAAGTCGATTTCGCCCAGTGCTTCCGTGAGCGGCTTGCCTTCTTCCTGGGAAAGAATCTGCGCTAGATGCGGCTTGTTCTTGTCCACCAGCGCCGCCCACTGGCGCAGGATGTTGCCCCGTTCCAAGCCCGTGCGGCGCCCCCACGCGCGCTGCGCCCTGGCCGCGGCCGCCAGAGCCCGCTCGGCATCCTCCGGAGTGGCTTTCGGCACCGTCGCCATCACGCTTTCATTAGCGGGATTGAGCACCGGCATCGTGCCCGTGCCGCTCTCCCACTTGCCATCGATCAACATCTGGTAGTCCGTCATCGCATTCCCCTTGATTGATATCATACCTGTCATGCCCAGTCCGAACGGCAGCCTGAGCCCGCCGCGATGATGCGGCTGTCACCCGTCGTCGCGGCCCGACCCTGGCGTGGTATTAACAATGCGACAAGGGTTTTCCACCCCGGGCAGCACCTTTCGGGCCATCGGGCGCGGAAAGCGGACCCTATTGATAACGCCGCTCTGTACACTTGTCAATGAATTGAATCGCGAAGCCCAACGTGTCGTGAGGTGCTTTTTGCTTGACAGAGAGGTGATGGGTTTGAGGTCTTGTCGGCACATTCCCCTGCCCCCCAAGTCCACCATCTTCCCGCATCACAAATTCAATTCCCGCGATCAATTCCCGGACCGCTCGGGTCGGAAATCGCGCGAAGTAGGGCTTATCACGCTCTTTACAAGGGGGTCCGGCTTAAGCCACTCCCCTTCCCGCGCCAGATAAAAGGTGTTGACCGGTACGTTGGAATAGCGATCGACTTGACCGCTGCTCCAGCGAATTTCAATCAGGTCAGCCTGCCGCGCCTCACCCATACCGACATGCACTCTCACGTCGTTGCCCGACAGATAGCTTTCGCTGCTTCTCACTTCGAAAATACGGCGCATGCCTCCAGACGTAACTGCTATTCGTGCCCCAATGCCGCTCCGATTGCTCTTTACGCCCTCCGTTCTGATCGTCAACCAATTCCGGCGATTACCGCCGTCGTTGCGCAGCAGCAATGGGTGATCGTTTTTATTAATTACCAGAACATCAATATAACCATCATTGTCAATATCTGCGAAGGCTGCCCCGCGGCCCGAATACTTGGGCAGTTTTTCGACTCCTGTAGGCCCAGAAACATCCACAAATCTCTTTCCCTCGATGTTTCGCAAGAGGTAGTTGGGCTCGGCAAATGCTTCCTCGGGATACACTTTCTGAACCTGCTCGTTGGTATGTCCAAACGTAATCCACAGATCGAGCCACCCGTCGTTGTCGAAGTCGAAAAACTTTGTTCCCCAACCGCAATAGTTATACCCGAGATGGGAAAGGCCGGCGGCCTCCGTTGTGTCTTCAAACAAATGGCCGCCCTGATTGGCGTACAGGGTGTTACCCTGGCGAATCCAGTTCGCTACGAATACGTCGAGAAGGCCGTCATTGTTGTAGTCGCCGACGGTCACACCCATCGTTCCGTGATTATTGCCAAAACCATCGACGGCAAGTCCAGAATCGAAGCTTTCATCTTTGAAGGTTCCGTCACCATTGTTAACGTAGAAGAAATTCGGGCCGACATCGTTGACTTGATAGATGTCCTGAAGCCCGCGATTGGCAAAGTCGGCAAACACGACTCCGAATCCCCGCCCAGGGTCCTTGCGAATCAAGCCTGCTGCTTTCGTCACGTCAGTAAATGTTCCATCGTGATTATTGTGGTAGAGAGTCGCTTGTTCACCTTCGAAATCATCCGGCGGGCACGCAATCGGAACATCCTTGAAGACGCATGGACGTGGCTGGTCAGGTCGAGGTGCGGGGTGCAGCGGATCTAATTTCACAAAGTTGGTAACGTAGAGGTCAAGATAGCCATCGTTATCATAATCGCCGAAGGCCGCGCCCATGCTCCACTTTGGGAAAGCCCAATGGGGACCTGCCACGCCCGCAGTTTGTGTAACGTCCGTGAAGGTGCCGTCGCCATTATTGCGATAGAGTTTGTTTGGGCCTAGACTCGTCACGTATATGTCGGGGTAGCCATCGTTGTTGTAGTCGCCCACTGCGCAGCCGCTGTGCCAGCCCGCATCACCTAAATGCGCTTGCCGGGTCACGTCGGTGAAGGTCCCATCGCCATTGTTTCGCAGCAGGTAATCGTGCGGCGGCTTCCCCTCGGCCTCCAGCTTCCGCGATGAACCATTAACCAAGTAGACGTCTTGGTATCCATCCTTGTTATAGTCGAGAAAACAGGCGCCTTCGCCGTTTACCTCCGTAAGATACTCGCTTTCCTTATCTCCGCAGATGATCTTCATGGTAAGACCGGCTTGCCGCGTGATGTCAGTAAAGGTAGGCAAGGAAACGGCATTTTCGCTCTTGTCCCAAGATGCGAACCCCGTCCGGGCCTCTCGGGTGATGAGTATGAAGGCCGTAAAGAGGCACCCGCCGCTCAGAAGGATTGCCTTAAGACCACACCGCATCAAACCTCGCCAATTCGACAAATTCCAGCTTTCCATGAGTATAGGAAATTTGAACATTGGAATGCGAGGTAAATATGATGAATCGAATCTCGAGAAATTCTTGAGGGGAAAACTACCAAATGATCGTTTCTTCCGGCACAAACCGCTCGACTTTGCGCGTAGGCGCTTCATCCGCGAGATAATGGCTGCGGTCATAGAGCGGCCCATTCCTGCCCGGCGGGTCAATTTGCACCACGGTGTTGCCCTTAATATCCAGTGTGTAGGAAGCGTTTCCGATTATTTGGGTGGTTTTGCGGCGCGCGATCGGAAAGGTTACCACCAGCGCTTCACCTTGCGCAGCGCTGCCCAAGTTCAGATAGCGTCCCTCCCATCGAAAAGAGCGCGGCCCCGCGGTCATGCCGGCGGCGACTTCGGGGCTGCCCGCTTGCACCCACTCTGGCATGCGCACCAGCACGGTGCTCAGTGATTTCTTCACTTTTATCTCCACCCGGCCTTGATAAGGAATTTCACTGTAAACATCGGCCCACTCGGAAGCCCGGTTCAGCAGCAGGTTCAGGCGAAGGCGGCCGGCATGGTAATCGAGGATGTGCTGCCAGAGATAATACGTCGTTCGTGACGAATTTCCCGTGCAGCAGTGTTGAATGGAGTGCGGATGATTGGGCGCCTCCACGCCGAAATCGTTCCCTGAAGACCATCCGGCGAACGCCCCGATATTCCGCTCCGGCACATGGTCTCCCGTCTCATTCCACGCAACCGGCTTACGAGGCGAGCGCTCCGCCAGGCGATAAACCCAATCCGCACTCGTAAGCTGCGATTCGGCAAAGTGATTGCGAGCCCAACGATCAGCGTCATCCCAGTAGTCGGCCACGCCCGCCGCGCTCATCTTCAAAGCCATGGCCAACATGTCGGCAATCGTGTCCGTCTCGCAGCGGTCATACTTGGGCAGAAACCATTCGGGAAAGAAGCCGACAGTTGTGCAACTGTAATTCGCCTTCGCCCATTCGTAGGCGGAGCGTACGAAATCCAGGGCCGCCTTGTCTTGAGCGGCGATTCCATATTCCAGAACTGCAACCAGCCCAATACCGTGCCCGTGACCATGCCCGCCATGCACGAGCGATTCGGGATTCCAGCTCTTCACCCACTGTTTCTCCTGCGGGCTGAATAACCATGGCCCGTCGGGATCGTAATATTGGGCATGAAACCGAACGTAACGCGCCAGCTTGCCGGCGAGCCGAAGCGCCGGCTCATGCCCTGTTGCCTGATAATATTGGGTCAAACCCTGAATGATGCGGCCGCTATTCTCTTCCGCCATGATGCCGGTAGGCATAGTGGCCCTCTGCCCGAACCTGCCGTTGGGCACCAGGCTCCCGCTGGGAAAGTAGGCGTAATCCCCACGATCCACAGCCAGCTCGCTGAGGCGTTGAATCATCCCTTCGACGGTCGTCTTCCACATCGGGTTTCGGTCGCGAAGGTAGTAAACCGTCATGGCTGAGATTGCCCGTTGGCACGACATCGGGTTGCCGATCTGGGCGACCGTGGAATCACTGATCGGAATCGCTTCTCCATCCGGCTTCCAGCACGGCTGCACATAAGAAAGCGCGACACTGATGGAGCTCCAGGGCCGGCCTCGAAAGGGCACATAAATCAGCCCGTCAGGCCCCACGGACTTCAGTAGAACTCGCATCCATTCCGAGTCGACATGATCGTTCTGGGTACTCCCCGTAGCGACGCGGAGCAGCGGAAGAGCTTCCATCATGCCTTCGACGTTCTGAACCCAGTCGTTAAAGTTGTGTTCCATCACTGGCGGGTTGCGATAGAAAGTCGCCAGCCAATAAACCTCCGCGTCAGCATCGCCATCGGTAATGGAGGTGAGTGCATTGATGCACAACTTGCCTCGCTCGGCGATGTCCAGAGTGTCGGGAACCATATCCGCATATCGGTTTCCATGCGCGGCGGGAACCTGAAACGACGGAATATCTTGGCGAATATATTGAACCTTCAGCTTGCCGGGCGGCAAACTATGCGGAATATTGAACGATTCGGAAAAGCCCGATGGCGATACGACCACATTCTGGCCTTTGTCGTCAGCGAACACAGTACCGCCCATCGCGAGCAGCGATGCTTTCACAAAGTCTCGCCTATCCATTCAAATTGCTCCGATTACCGATCGAGTGGGGGCCCACGTTAGGGCTGTGCTTTTCTGCGCATGAGTACCGACCAGGCCGGAGGTCCGAGCGCACCAGCTCGGTTCGACTCCAGCCTGCATTCCCGGCGCCATTCTACGCTGAAGAGCGAAAGGAAGTCAAAATCCAACTCCTCCTCTGTTACTCCCGTGGAGCCATCCTCGTTGGGGCGGTCACCCCGCTTCGAAGCAAGAAGCAGGAATTCCGTCCCGGGGTGCGAAAGGAGTCGGAGTGTTTCGAGATAAGCTGTCAGGTTCTGGTCTCTTACCACGTGGTAACATCCTCGATCGTAGAGAAAGTCGAAAGGCGCCAACGGTGGAGGCGCCAGAACATCCGCAAGCAGCCAGTGAACAGACACGCCGGCCCGCCGGGCCTTTTCCTGGGCCTGCCGCAATGCCGTGGGCGCCACATCGATAGCAGTCACATCGAACCCTTGGCGGGCCAGGTAAATGGCGTCATTGCCGCTCCCACAGCACAAATCCAGCGCCCGGCAGGCATGAATCTGGCCCGACGCCACAACTCTCTGGAGTTCATCCGCAGGGTGCCCGATGTCCCAAATAGGAGGATGGGCGGCGCGGTAATCCGCGTCCCACAACTCGAGCAGATGCCTGCCCTCCGCGTCGTGCGGCAGCACTCCACTCGGAAGCGGGCGGGAATCCATTAGGCTCTTTCCTTTCGGATCAAAGATTGCAACCTCTCCGGCGCCTTCACCCGGTGGCGGCAGGTCCAATGTCACTACTTCTCTGCCGGTCGCGACGCTCAAATTCCATTGGTTTTGGCGATGCGTCAGTTCTGCCTGCACCGATGTCCTGTCATCCATGCTCCCGACATAGAACACGGTGAGGAAACGCGTGCCGGTGGCATCACCCTGGGGGCAGATTTCCAGGTTGAAGGGTTCGCCCTTGAGTTCGCCATCAGACGGCCCACTCAGGTGATAGGTCACGTTCTGAGGCAGCAGTGTTTTCCAGACCACTTCGGTGTCACCCGTGGTTATACGGCCGCTTTGGCCGGCGATTTGAGGACGAATTGGGGTGAAGATGAGCCAATCCCCTGTAAACGCCGATGGCGCGTTAACAATTTCATCATCGATCACGAATATCGAAGGGCGTAAGATGATGACGCGCCGAATCAATTGTGGCGCCGCCTCCGAAGCGTCGGTACGGCGTTGGCCGACAATAAAACTAGAGGGCCCGCCGAGCGCATAGACGAAGGAGGAATTCTCTTCAAAAGCGAGCAGGGTTTGCGCCGGCATGTCCGCGGGGCGGTAAAGCTGCTTGGCGACCAGGGGATAAACGTCATCGTCCCCACCCGGCGCGGCGACAAATTTTTCAAGTTCAATCAATTGCGAAATCCGAATGGAAGGAGTGAATGAGGTCTGCGAAACACCCGCCAGCATCTCTGAGGGCCGGGGCTCTATATAGGCGGCGGCTGCCACGATTAAAAGAGCCAAGGATAAGTGACAGCCGAAGTGCAATGTGGGCCGCGAGCAGCCCGTGCGAGCACCTCTGGAAGAGCCACGCCAACGTGCGAGCACAAGGCACGTGTGCCTTAACTTCGGTCCGAAAGGGCTAACTCCACCGTTAGACAAGGCCGTTTTTCAATGTCCCCTCATAAAATTCCACCCCGCGTTGAGCAGCGCCTTTTCGCCGCATAGGACGTCGCACAGGCCCTGCTGCTCACTGCAACATTTGCGTGGCCCAGAAACTCGCCTCGGGTGCTTCACCGCTCCAGCATCTGCGTGATTTCCTTGACAATCCTCTCCGTCGTCGGCTGCAAATACGTGTCAAGTGAGGGACTAAAGGCGTGGGGGGCCGGCAACGCGCAAATACGGCGCACGGGCGCGTCCAGATCGTCCAAAGCCGACTCTGCCACTAAAGCCGCCACTTCAGCCGAGAACCCACAGGTAGCATAGGCCTCATCGACAATCGCCAGGCGGCCGGTTTTGGCCACTGAGGAAAGAATAGCCTCCCGGTCTAGCGGCGCCACCGTGCGCGGGTCGATCACCTCAACGGAGATGCCGTTTTTCGCCAGAATTTCGGCGGCGTCCAAAGCCCGAGAAACCATCAAGCTTACGGCTATCAGCGTCACGTTGGTCCCCGAGCGGCGAATCACTGCTTGACCAAATGGGATTAAGTAGTCTTCTGGTGGCACACTCCCTTTGGTGTTGAAGAGCGCTTTATGCTCCAGGAAAACCACGGGATTGTCATTCCGAATCGCCGTCTTGAGCAGGCCTTTGACGTCATAAGGGGTGGCGGGAACCACGACTTGCAGCCCGGGGATATGCATGAAAAAGCTATAGAAGCTGTGAGAGTGATGAGGTCCGCTGCTGCGCACTCCTCCCATTGCTGCCCGAACAACCAGCGGCACCTTTATCTTTCCATTCGAGACGTAATAGGTCGTGGACGCCTGTTGGACCAGCATCCCGCAGGTCTCCAACATGAAATCGATGAAGACGATATCAACGATGGGGCGGCTTCCCGCCATGGCCGCGCCAATTCCCACTCCCATTTGCCCCACTTCGGAGATGGGAGTGTCGCGCAGCCGGTCTTCGCCAAACTCTGCGCAAAGCCCCCGCGTCTGTTGCCAGTTTCCCCCGCGGGGACCGATCCCTTGCCCAATGTAAAAGATCGTGGGGTCGCGTTGCATTTCTTCGCGCAGCGCTTCGATGCCGGCTTGGACATAGCTGATCGTTCGCTCCCCCGGCGCGACTTCCCTTGCACTTGCTTCGGCTGTTTTCGTTGTCGCCATGTCTCGTTTCTCTTCTTCTCTAAGTCAGCACATAGTCTAGCGCAGTTTCAACGCCCGGCTGAGGGCTGGAGAGAGCAAACGCCGCCGCATCGTCAATGGTGGCGCGCACCTCCATGTCCACAGCGTCGAATTCCGATTTCTCCACCAAGCTCCCTTTCACCGCCTGCTCGCGCAATTTGAGGATGGGATCGCGCGATTTCCATGAATCAATTTCTTCCTTGCTGCGATAAGTCGTGCCGGGATCGCCCACGTGGTGGCCAAAGAAACGGTAAGTGAGACATTCAAGCAGGGTGGGGCCTTTGCCCTGTCGCGCGCGCTCAATTGCCTCTCCGGCCTTTTCATAAACCGCCATCACATCGTTACCATCCACCTGGACCCCGGGCATGCTGTAAGCCGCCGCGCGGCTCGCCACGTTGACGTTCTTGGTCGCCTTGGCAAAGGGCATTTCCGTGGCGTACATATTGTTTTCACAAACATAGACTACAGGAAGTTCCCACGCCGCCGCCAAATTAATGCCTTCGTGAAACGCGCCGTTGTTCACCGCCCCGTCGCCAAAGAAGCAGACCGCTACCTGCCCGCTTTTCCTCAGTTTGGCGCTAAGCGCGGCCCCGGCGGCCATGGGAACCCCCGGCGCCACGACGCCGTTCGTGCCGAGGAAGCCGACGGCGGGTTCGTATAAGTGCATGCTTCCGCCCCGTCCCCCACAGCACCCGCCTACCACCCCCAGTAATTCAGCCATAACCTCCCGCGCCGAAAT
>JASHTZ010000380.1 GCA_030040295.1 Terriglobia bacterium
CACCAGCGTCAACGTTCGAGAGGACATTGAGGATTTCCATCACGCCTTTTACGGACGCGCGGGCCGCTCCATGCTCGAATACTTCGATCTGCTCCAGCGCGTGGTCGACTTTCCCCCGCTGGGACACGGGGATCACTGCTGGTGCTGTAGTTCTCCGCACTTCACTGATGAATTTATCGCCCAGGCCCGGCAGTTGATGGGTAAAGCCCTGGCCGAAGCTGATGATGATGCTGTTCGCCGGCGGGTGCGCCTGGCGCAATTGCCGATTGACTACTTGGAATGGGTCCGCGCCAAGAGAATGTTTGTGCGGAACGACGTTTACGAACCGGTCGATCTCGCCGACGCGCGGAACCGGCTTCAATCTTTACTCGGCAACGCGCGGAGCTTTGGCATCCAATCTTTCGGCGAGGGGTGGACACTGGAAAAGGAGGCCGAGAACTTTGCGTATGTGAAATCTTATCCTGTGAAGAAACTGGAAAACGAGGTTCTTCGCGTGCATATCGTTCCCGGGCTCAGCGGGCGCGTCATCCAGATGATCGACAAGCGAACCGGCCACGATGCGCTGACTCCGCCGGATCCTGAAAACCCGGCATACCCGGACCGGTCCGGCTTGGTGTTTTCAGTATTCGAGGATTATCTTTCCCCCAAGCCGCTGGAAGTCACCTGGCAGGCAGATGGGGAATCAAATTCCTCGACTCTTTCGCTCACAGGGACCTGCGCTCGCGGGCTTCGATTGAAAAGGACCATTCAAATTCCCGCGGAAGGCGCTTCGATTCACACCGAGACGCAAGTTCAGAACGTGGGAAGCGCGGCCATCGAGGTGGTGCTGCAAACTCGCTTCGACGCGAACCTCACACACGGCCCGGTCCCGGAACAAATGGATGATGTGAGCTACGAATTTCGGTCTCAAGACGGCAGAACGGTGGAGCAGAAATTGATCGAGCCGGAGAAACAACCGGGCGGCGCCGAGACATACAATGGAAAATCTCAACCGGCCGGCGAATGGCGGATCATTAACCGGCGGCTGGGGCTCATGTTGACCAATCGCTTCGACCCCGCGCAGGTGGCGCGCTCGGAAGCGAGTTGGATCGCCAAGAACCAAAACATCGTCATCTTCGTCCTCTGGTCGGGAAAACACCGCCTGGAGCCGGGCGAAAGCGCGCGGCTCGATGCGGATTATGACGCAAATTATCCTGGGCGGACACCCTCATGATGATCATCGACTCGCACCTCGATTTATCCTGGAACGCGCTGAACTGGCGGCGCGATTTGACCAAAAGCATTGCGGAAATCCGCAGGTCGGAAGCGGGCATGACCGACCGCAAGCGGGGCCACAACACGGTATCGTTCCCGGAATTACAGAAAGCCGGTGTGGCGGTTTGCCTGGCCACCGTGCTTGCGCGATGCAGCCGCCTCAATGACCCTTTGCTGGATTACCCCAGCCGGGAGATCGCCTCGGCAATGGGCCTGGGCCAGGCGGAGTATTACCGCATCATGGAATCGCAGGGGCACATGCGCATGCTGCGCGATTGGCCGGCGCTGGAATCCCATGTGGCGGAATGGAAGCGCACGGGGGGAAGCGGAACTCCCCTCGGATACATTCTCGCCATGGAAGGCGCGGACCCGATTCTCGAGCCACGTCAGGTCGAACTCTGGTGGGAGCGCGGATTGCGCGTGGTCGAGCCTGTCCACTACGGGGTTAGCTATTACGCCCACGGAACGGGTGCGCCGGGGAGCCTGACTTCCAAAGGCAGAGAGTTACTGGCAGCGATGGAAGCCGTGGGGATGATTTTGGACGTCACGCACCTGGCGGACGAAAGCTTCTGGCAAGCGCTGGAGATTTACCGCGGCCCCGTGTTGGCCAGCCATCACAATTGCCGCGCTCTTGTTCCCGGTGATCGCCAGCTCACCGACGAGCAGATTCGAGCTCTCCTGGAGCGTGACGCCGTTATCGGCGCCGTCTTTGATTCCTCGATGCTCCACCCCAATTATGTGCGCGGCAAGACCGATAATTCCCTGGTGAGCATCGAGCGCGTGATCGACCACATCGACCACGTGTGCCAGTTGGCCGGAGGTTCACAGCATTCGGCCATCGGAAGCGATTTGGATGGCGGGTTTGGCACGGAACAATCGCCGCGAGAGTTGAATACCATCGCGGACTTGCAGACGGTTCCGGACCTGCTCAGGAAGCGCGGTTATAAGGAGACGCACATTGAGGGCATCATGCACGGGAATTGGCTGAGATTTTTCCATCATGCCTGGACGCGTCCCGCGCGCACCACGTCCGGTGGTGTCCCAGTTTGAAATTCTGTAGCGGCGGTCTATTGACCGTCGCAGGGGCTTGCTCCGTCAGATGACGGACCAGCCCCTCAATGCGACGCTCATAGAGCGCCGCTACAGCGATGGGCGGCTGGTTACGATGTAAGGAGCCGGCTCCAAAATTCAAAGTGAGATACCACACCGCATCTGCATGAGTTGAACAGATCGCCCCACGGTGATAACATCAATGATTGGAAGCGAAAGGTTTGATCCGATGGAAAACAACAACCGTCACGGCGAAAAGACTTTCCCGGCTGCCCCCCGGCACATCTTGACGCGACGCGCGTGGGTGCAGCGGATGTTGGCGGGGGCCGGCGCCGGCATCGCCGCCCCGACTCTGGTTGAGGCGCACTCCGGCATCGCCAATCTGGCGGCGGCACCTGCGGCAACGCAATCCGACGCGGGAACTGAATGGAAGCCCGCATTTTTCGACGCCCATCAAAATCAACTCGTCGTGGTTCTGGCGGAAGAAATTATCCCGGGTTCCACCGCCGTGCAATCGAACCGCTTTCTCGATCTCGCGCTGGACGCTGAAACGCAGGAAGTCCAGCAGAAATTTGTGGCCTCTCTGAATGCCATCGACGGCGAGTCATTGCGGCGATTCGGCAAGCCATTTACGGACATTTCCACGAGCCAACAGGACGAGATTTTGAATGCCGCATCCACAACCCCGCCTTCCAGCCCTGGGCATTCTGAGCAGAATAGTCATGAAATGCCGGCGGTTCTGAACCTTCGCGACTACTTCGACAATTTGAAGGATTGGATCTCCACGGCGTACTATTCCACGGAAGCCGGAATGAAGGAATTGGGCTGGACCGGTGAAAACTATTTTGACGGTCTCCCCGTCTGTGAGCATGCGGACGATCATCGATAAGCCCATCGCGAGGGAGCTGCAGGTAGTCCTTTCATTGCATAACAGATTTTGTGCGTTACCGGCGCGTCCGCACGTAATTTGAGGCATTGTCCCGGGCGTGCTTTGAGCGGTTGAAGGAACAGGCTGCGGGAATTCTGGCGCGTTCCCGCCGGGCGCTGGAAATATGCGTGCAGCGCTGCCCGAATGAGGGCGCAAAGAACCGCCGCACATTCATGAATTCTTCCCAAACCCCGGTTGCGAAAACATCGATTCTGGTTGCCCTGCTCGTAGTATTCGGTTCGGCCGGCAACATATTCTTCAGCGTGGGAATGAAGCGGATCGGCGCTCTCCACAGTTGGTCATTGCCCGCCCTGCACTGGGCTTTCAACGCCATTTTTTCCAACCTCTGGATTTGGCTTGGAATTGCCAGCATGTTGCTCTTTCTGGCATCCCTCATGCTGGTTTTGTCGTGGGCGGATTTCAGTTACGTCTTGCCCGCCACCGCTTCCATGTACGCAGTGGTTCCGTTGCTGGGGCACTTTGTTCTTGGTGAAAGTGTGGCGGGGCTGCGCTGGGTCGGAGTGGGATTGATCTCGCTGGGAGTGGTGCTGGTTGGGCGCACACCTCCGAACACCATAAAGAAGGATTGAAGGTGCGTACAGCCATCACCCTCGTGATTTTCATCCTCGCCAGCACCGGCGGCGATATGTCCGTCGCCTATGCCATGAGGCGCCTGGGAGAAGTGCAAAGCTTTGCCCCGAGAGTGATTCTAAGCTTTCTGGGCCGTGCCTTCGGCGAAACCTGGATGTGGCTGGGCATTGCGCAGATGACGGTGGGGTTTTGTTCTCTTCTCGCTCTGCTCTCCTGGGAAGCGGTAAGTTTCGTGATTCCCGCCACGGCGTTGAGCTATGCGGTGGGGGCGCTGGGGGGAAGATACTTGTTGGGTGAGCAACTGACGCCCCAGCGATGGGCAGGAGTCGGCTTGGTTTGCGTAGGTGTGGCCTTGGTGAGTTGGGGCCAGGTTTAGGCCCGCGGCCTGGTCTCTGGTATTGCCGAAAGGCGAATCGGGAGGAGAGCGAATTGTTCTCGGTGGGGTTCAGGTGGGCGATTCTCGGCGCGGCGACATTCCCCTTCCTCTCCTACCTTTTTGGCATTTTCGCTGCATTCCGTTTTTTCCGGCGCCGCGACTCGACGGCAGACGGCTTCACTCCCCCGGTAAGCGTTCTTAAGCCTGCTTTCGGCCTGGATCCTGAGGCCTTCGAGAATTTTGCCACTTTCTGCCGTCAAAGTTATCCTCAGTATGAAGTTCTCTTCGCTGTCGCAAGTGAGCAGGATCCCGCGATTCCTGTAATCCGCCGGCTCATCCATGCGTTCCCTGCGCGATCGATTCGCCTTCTCGTAGCCCCGGAAACAATCGGGTCCAACAACAAAATCAACAAGCTTTGCGCGCTGGCGCGCGAGGCCCGGCACGCCATTCTGGTGGTCTCGGACGCGGATATACGCGTGGGGCCGGATTATTTGCGGCGGCTCGCCGCGCCCTTTCGCGACCCGCAGGTTGGCGCCGTCACCAGCTTGTTTACGGGCATTCCGCACCGTTCGTTCTGGCCGGAAATGGAGGCGATTTCCATCAGCGCCGACTTCATGCCCGCCGTGCTCATCGCCCGCCAATTGGAGGGAGTGCGCTTTGCTCTCGGGGCGACGGTAGCAGTTCGGCTCGAGTGCCTGGCGAAAATAGGAGGATTTGAAGCCTTGGTCAACGAGGCTGCGGATGACTACGAAATCGGCAACCGCACCGCGGCGCTCGGATATCGCGTGGAGTTGGTGGACGCCTCAGTCAAAACCTGGTGTTGCCTGAATTCTCTGCGCGATTTTTACATTCAACGGCTGCGTTGGGCCATCATGGCTCGCCAGGCCCGCCCGCTGGGTTACTTCGGGTTGATCTTCACGCAGGGCCTGCCCTGGGCGGTTTTGGCCGCAATCCTTTCTCCATCGCGTCTTCTCGCAGTCGGCTTTGGGGTCGCCTACCTGGTTTTGCGGCTGGCGGGCGTTTGGACGGTGGGAATCTGGGGATTGCGCGACGACTCACTAAAGCGCCGATGGTGGCTCGTCCCGCTTTGGGACGCTTTCGCTTTCGTTGTTTGGTTGAACAGCCTGGTTTGGAACCGGGTCCATTGGCGCGGATCTACCTATCGTGTGGCAAGAGGGCGGCTGGTCCCCGAAGCGTCAAATCCCCCCCAGGGTTGAATGGCTCAGCTCCTTTTGACCGCGGTCACCGGCAATTCGACCTTCTATTCGCAGATTTCAGCTCCACTTGCTTGTCATCACCGTGACCGAAGGCTAAGCTTAAAGGCGGATGGGCGATTCGCAGAGTTCCACTACCGGGCTGAAACTTTTGCGGGGATTGCTGCACCACTATCCGTTTGTCCTGAAGAACTTCAAACACTACTTTCAGAACCTTTATCGGCGCGACGTCCTTCACACGGACATTGTCGCCCCTTATGCCGCGGTCTTCTACACCACCCACAAGTGCAATCTGGAGTGCACCTATTGCACTCAGAAAGAGCCCGATGTTTTCAGTCAAGAGCTGCCGACGGACCAGACCATTGCCATCTTTCGTGCGATTCGCCGCGAGACGGACTCGATTCTTTTCACCGGCGGCGAACCCTTATTACGCGCCGACGTGGAAGAGTTGGTTGAAGCAGCCAAGCGCCAGGTTAAGTTTCGCTCCGTGCTCCTGGTGACCAATGGCACATTGCTTCACAAGCGGCCGCGGCTCTTCGAGTCTCTCGACGGCCTGATCGTCAGCCTTGACGCGCTCACCGCCGACCCCGAAAATCCTAAATCCAAGCCGGGGGTATTGAGCCGCGTGCTCGAGAATCTTCAACTTGCCAGGTCGCGAATGCCGCGACCGTCGGACATTACGATCAGTTCGGTCATCGAGGAGTGGAACATCGCCGAGGTGGAGCGCATTCTTGATTATTGCGGCGAACAGGGGTTTGTTTTTTCCACCCAGTCGGCGCTGCACGAAAAAATGCCCAACCTGCGCTTGAAGCAGAACCCACGCTATCGAGCGCTGGTGGAGAAAATCGTCGAACGCCGCCAAACGCGCCGGCAACCCATCAACGGCACACCCAAACTCCTGCGGACTGTGCTGGAATTCGGCGACTTCAAATGTTTTCCCACCATGTTTCCGCGCGTCTACCCGAACGGAGACGTTTTTTATCCTTGCGAGCCCCTCAAGAAAATTGCGGGCAATCTTCTGCGGGATGGCTCCTTCAAAAAGATTTTCGCGCGGGGGCGCAAGCTGTATGGCGACATCCCGGATTGCCGCGCCATCTGCCACCTGTTCGGGAACGTGGTTTCCTCGTATTACGTGAAGGATTTCTGGGGACTGGCGGGCGATTCGATCCGGTAGGCTCAGGTTTCCAGCCAAATCGGATCGCCGGCGCGAATCTCACCGGCAGCCACAACCGCTCCATAGACTCCTGCAACGTTCCTGTGTTGCTGCGCGACGCAGCGCAACACCTCGGGACTCGCCTCCGTGGTATCCGGGTCGAGCGTGATGATGACGCATCGCTCGTCCACCTTGGTAATGGCCACCCGCGCCGATTCTCCCAGGCGCAAAATTCGGCCGGTCCAATTTACTTCCTCGTAGGCGCCTCCCTGCGACAAGTCGATCACAAAGTTCGGGCGAAATCGCCGCGGATTTTCCTTAATTCCGCTTTCCTCGGAGATGCGGAGAATTGTCTGCCGGCTGATTATCGAAACCTGCGCCGTGTCGTAGGAGCCCCGATTGTTGCGAAGCAGGAAGAGAGATTGCCCGGAGAGACGCTCGATTTCCTGCCGCAGTTCCTCGCTGTCCACAGGCCATTCTGCTCCCGCCGGAGTAGTGACTCTCACCACGACTTCTCCGGAACCGTCCCTTTCTACCGCCGGTTTATAGCGCAGCAATTCCGGAACCTGGCGTGCCGTGAGCCAGGGGAAGTCGCTTCGCGAAGCGGTTTGGACGAAGGCGTAGCGGCGGTCCTCGGCGAGACCCTGGAGGCTCAGCCTGGATGCGGTGAGCGCTTCGCCGCGCATGGACTTCACTGGGTACCGGGCGATTTGAACGATCTTGCCAACTGGGTCCATGTGGTTAATCCCGGCCGATCGAGGTCCCGCCTGATGTAATCCTCCTCCGGCAGAGCCGGAGACCATTGTGCTGGCTAGCCCCTCAAAGGGGCCTTACCGCCGCCGCTGGCAAGAAACCCCTCACCCGATCACCCCTTCT
>JASHTZ010000381.1 GCA_030040295.1 Terriglobia bacterium
CGCGATGGCCAGGAATATCAGCTTAATATCATCGACACTCCAGGGCATGTGGACTTTTCCTACGAGGTCTCGCGCAGCCTTTCCGCTTGTGAAGGCGCCGTGCTGGTGATTGATGCTTCGCAAGGCGTTGAGGCCCAGACGCTGGCCAATGCGCACCTGGCCATGAACAATCACCTGGCCATCGTCCCGGTCATCAACAAAATCGACCTGCCGGGCGCGGACATCGAGGCTACCAAGCAGCAGATGGAGCATGCCCTGGCGCTCGATCCGCAGGAAGCGCTGCTGGTGAGCGCCAAAGCCGGCACGGGAGTTCCGGAAGTGCTGGAAGCCATCGTGGCGCGCGTGCCGCCGCCGGCGGGGTCGGCCGATGCGCCGCTTCAAGCCCTGATTTTTGATTCCTGGTTCGATCCCTACCGCGGCGTGGTGGTGCTGGCGCGTGTTGTGCAGGGCACTCTGGCTGCGGGAATGCGCATCCGCCTATGGTCCAACAACCAGGTGTACAACGTTGAGGAGTTGGGCGTGCTGACGCCCAAGCCCGTGCGCGTGGAGCAGTTGGGACCGGGGGAAGTGGGATTCGTCATCGCCAACATCAAGCGAATTTCCGAATCGCGCATTGGCGACACCATCACCGACGATGCTCGTCCCGCCTCACGCCCGCTGCCGGGCTTCGAAGAGATCAAGTCCATGGTCTTCGCAGGTCTTTATCCGGTGGACACCAGCGGCTATGAGAATCTGCGCGACGCGATTGACAAGCTGCGCCTGAATGACGCTTCGCTGGTTCATGAGCCCGAGAATTCCGAGGCGCTGGGCTTCGGATTCCGTTGCGGCTTTCTCGGGTTGCTCCACATGGAAATCGTTCAGGAGCGCCTGGAACGCGAATTCAACATCGACCTTATCACCACCGCTCCCAGCGTGCGCTATCGCGTCACCACCAAGACGGGCGAGGTGCTGGAAGTCCACACGCCCACCAAATTTCCCGTCGCCGGCGATATCGAGAAAGTTGAAGAGCCGGTCATTCGCGCCCAAATCTTCACTCAGGACGAGTTTCTGGGCGGAATCCTGGCGCTGCTCGAAGAAAAGCGCGGCGTGCAGAAGGGTTTCGAATATGTCTCCGGCAAGCGCGTGCTGCTGACCTATGAGCTGCCGCTCAACGAAATCGTGCTCGACTTTTACGACCGGTTGAAATCCGTCTCGCGCGGATATGCGTCACTGGATTATCACTTCGCCGGATATTGGGCCTCAGACCTGGTGAAAGTGGACTTCCTGGTGGCGGGCGAGCCCGTGGACGCGCTCAGCTTCATTTGCCATCGCGATGCCGCCTTCGCGCGCGGCCGCGCACTTTGCACCCGCATGCGCAAGCTCATACCCCGCCAGATGTTTGAGGTTTCGCTCCAGGCCGCCATCGGCTCGCGCATCATCGCCCGCGAAAACGTCGCCGCCATTCGCAAAAATGTGCTGGCCAAATGCTACGGCGGTGACATCTCGCGGAAACGCAAGCTGCTGGAGAAACAGAAGGAAGGGAAGAAGCGCATGAAGCGCGTGGGCCGCGTCGATATTCCCCAGGAAGCGTTCCTGGCGGTGCTGAAAGTGTCGGAGGAGTAGCTCACTTGCTGGCCGACGCGCAAAGTGCTAAGGTTAAGTTGATGAGATTCAAAGATGCAGTTCGACACCTGCGGGATTTGGGATTGACCGTCGAGAATGCGAACGGCAGGGTGCACCTCGGTTCTCGTCGGGCTCGCAAGGCGGCGCATCTTATTCCTATCCGAGTTGCCAGGAGTGGCACGTTCCCACCCGAATTGACCGAGATGATTCGTGAGAGCCGAGCACAGCTTAATGGTTCCTCCAGGCGACGAAGGACACACTAGGCGGGCCATCCTCATTCCTCCGCATATTTGGGATGAGCTGGACTCATACGAAAAGAACCTACAGGCGAAATTCATCAAGGCATTCCGGCTAATGAGCAAGGACTTGGGTCATCCTTCCTTGCACATCGAAATCATTAAGCAACATGGCCAAGGCCTTTATCGTGCAAGAATAGACCAGCGGTTTCGGGTCCACTTTGAATTGAAGGGTGGCTTTTACGCCATCCTTGCGGTTGGCCCACATAGCATTCAGGGAATCGGTTGAGGATCGGAGAAATTCAGGCCTAATACTCCTGAAGTATTCGAAGTCGCACGAATTCAGAACTGGAGTGCGGCTTCATGGCGCAGGATGACATTTTACTTCTCACGCGCGGTTCGGAGCGGCCGCATTTGCCGAAGCATTGCGGCTGCTGTGGTTGTTCTCGCCCCGCTAAACCCCTTCTTCTCTCTTCGAGTGTTAGCACCCACCCTTACCTTCGCCGCGCAAAGCGGTGATCCGCCGGCAACGACCGCGAATACTCCACCCACCTCTACTGCGAAATCCACGCATCCGGCCGCCGCCAAACCAACGACGTCCGCAAAGGCTGAACCGCCATCGCTCATCAAATCGAAAATCGGGTTGGTGGTGGATGCCAGGACTTCCGATGACCTGTTCGCGAAGAATGCCGACATGGTGGTGCCCATCGCGTCCATCACCAAGCTGATGACCGCGATGGTGGTGCTCGACGCCAAACTGCCCATGGATGAAACCCTCAAAATCAGCAACGAGGACAAAGACTTCCTCATGGGAACAAGTTCGCGCCTGCTCGTCGGCTATACCCTGAGCCGCGAGGACATGCTGCACCTCGCGCTCATGGCTTCGGAGAACCGCGCCGCCGCCGCACTCAGCCGCTATTACAAGGGGGGACGCCCCGCATTCATCGCCGCCATGAACGCCAAGGCGCGGGAACTGGGAATGACTCGGACGCATTTCGTGAATCCCAACGGCCTGACCAACGAGAACGTCTCCACGGCTCACGACCTGGCCAAACTCGTTCGCGCCGCGGACAAGTATCCGCTCATCCGCCAGTTCACCACCGAGGCGAAGTACACCGTGAAGATCGGCAAGTACCCACTCACCTTCTACAATCCCGATCGCCTCGTCGGCCGGCCCGATTGGGACATCGAAGTTCAAAAAACCGGATTCACCAACGCTGCCGGCCGCTGCCTGGCGATCTGGGTTGATACGAAGGATCGATCATTGATCATGATCTTCCTGGATGGCTACGGGAAGTTGACCCGTTACGCGGACGCGCGGCGGGTACTCTTGGAATTGGCACAAGCGGATAAGAAACAGGCGACGGAAGTCCGAAGGTAGATTTTCCAGCCTGATCAGTTCTCTCCGTCGCCCCCTTTTTCCCTTACGGTCGCTGCAATCTCACCGCGCGCCAGGCGAATCGACACATCCGCACCCACTGCCACCTGCGCGGCATCGCGGACCACTCTTCCTTCCGCATCTCGCGTAATCGAGTAGCCGCGATCCAGAATGGTGCGCGGGCTGCGCTCCTTCAGCACCGATTCGAGTTGCGCCAGGCGATTTCGCCGCTCGGTGAGGAAGCGCCGGAATTCGTTTCGAAACTTTTGCTCGCGGTCATCGAGCGCGGCGCGCTTCAGGCGAAGGTGGCGCGAGAAATCGTAGCGCACCACGCCCGCCGAAGAGCGCAGCCAATCCTGCCGCGCCGAATGCAGCCGCGCGCGCAGCAGACGCTCAAGAGCAGTGGCGCAATCGTCGACGCGTTGGGCCCGCTCCGCGATGCGCGTGGCGATCGCCTGGAACACCTGGTGCATCGCGAGTTCCGTGAGCATCTGCCGGGCCTCGGTGATTCTCAGGCGAATCATCTGCGCCATGTGCCGCGCGCGTTCGCGAATCTCCGTGGCCAGGTCCTGCTTGCGCCGCACCACCAGCTCCGCCGCCGCGGACGGAGTGGGCGCGCGCAGGTCCGCCACAAAGTCAGAAATGGTGAAGTCCGTCTCGTGGCCAACCGCCGAAATCACCGGAATCGCCGAGGCGGCGATGGCGCGGGCCACCACTTCCTCATTGAATGCCCACAGATCTTCAAGCGATCCGCCGCCTCGCGCCACAATCATCACCTCGACGGGCGTGCGGCGATTGAAGAACTCGATCCCCTCGGCGATCTCCTGCGCCGCTCCCTCGCCCTGCACCTTCACGGGATAAAGCAGCACGTTGATGTTCCGAAACCGCCGGCGAAGAACGCGCAGGATGTCGCGAATAACCGCGCCGGTGGGCGACGTCACCACTCCGATCGTGCGCGGCAGCATGGGAAGCGGCTTCTTGCGCGTCGCATCAAACAGCCCCTCGGCCGCCAGCTTCTGCTTCAACTGCTCGAAGGCAAGCTGCAGCGCGCCCACGCCCGCCGGCTCCAGGAATTCAACATAGAGTTGATACTCGCCGCGCGCCTCATAGACGCTCAGGCGGCCGCGAGCAATCACCGCCAGTCCGTCCTGGGGCTTGAATTTCAGGTAGCGCGCCTGATTGCGAAAGCACACGGCGCGCAGTTGCGAGGACGCGTCCTTGAGCGTGAAATAAAGATGCCCGGAGCCGGCGGCACGCAGATTCGATACTTCCCCGCTCACCCACACGTCCGGGAATTGCCGCTCAAAAAGGTTGCGGATCTCCAGCGTCAACTCCGAGACGCTATAGATCCTGCGCGTGGGGCCGAAATTGAGCGAGGGTTGAGTCATAACACGAACGTCCGTTGCACTTCGTCGATGGTCATTTGCATCAAGCAAGGGTACCTAACCCGGATTATTCATGAAAATGAGAGAACAAAGCAGACTGAAGTGAGGTTCACACAGAGTTCACAGAGTCTTTAACCGGTGGAATCACCGGACCGTTGGCGCGCAGAGTGCGCCGAGAAGTTCTCCAGGTTTTCTCCGTGCCCTCTGTGCCTTAACTCGGCGCCCTCTGTGAGAAACTCTTTTCCCCACCATCGCTACAAGAAATTCATGAATAATCCGGGCTAACAGTCGACCGAAGCCTAACACCGAGCGATTCATTTTCGCACGAAAAGCGAAATCACCCAGAACACAAGGGTCGCGACAACGCTCAAGATCAAACAGGTCACAATCGGGAAGTAAACCTGAAAGCTTTTGTGCTTATATGCGATATCGCCCGGGAGTCGTCCAAATCCGAAGAATGAGAACCTGGAGCCTGCCATCACCAGTAATCCCAGGATTACCAGCACGACGCCGGCGATAACCAGAAATCGTCCGAGGTGAAAAGGGATCTCTCCGCCCATCCCCTTCATCGTCGCCGCCGCAGGGATTGATGTCAAGCCCGCGGAGGCCACGTGACGGGCGGGATGAAGAAGCGCACCAAGAAAGCGGAATTAAATCAGATTCATGCCGGGGAAGAAGTAACTGATTTCGTAGGCGGCGGTTTCCGGAGCGTCGGAGCCGTGCACGGCGTTGCTCTCAATGCTCGCCGCATAGAGCTTACGAATGGTTCCGGGGGCAGCGTTGGCGGGGTTGGTGGCGCCCATGACTTCACGCAGGCGTTTGATGGCATTCTCCGCTTCCAGCACCATCACCAGCGCGCTGCCCGAGCTCATGAAATTCGTCAGGCTTTCGAAAAAGCCCTTGCTGCGGTGCACGGCGTAAAATCCTTCCGCTTCTTTTTTGCTCAGATTCACCAGGCGCGCCGCGACTATCCTGAATTTCTGCGCCTCGAAAAGCTTGATGATGTCGCCGATGTGCCCGGCCGCGACTGCGTCGGGCTTGATGATGGTCAACGTGCGTTCGATTGCCATAGGTCTCCAATTTCAGCGATTTGAACTCATAATCCGTTTCAGCGTCTCGGCGATCAGCGCCGGACTTTCGGCAACGGCGATGCCAGCCGCCTGGAGAGCGGCGATCTTGTCCGCTGCCGTCCCCTTGCCTCCGGAAATAATCGCTCCGGCGTGGCCCATGCGGCGGCCGGGCGGAGCGGTGCGGCCGGCGATGAATCCCACCACCGGCTTCTTGACATGAGCCTTCACGAAAGCCGCGGCTTCCTCCTCCGCGGTGCCGCCGATTTCTCCGATCATGACGATGCCGTGCGTCTCAGGGTCGTCATTGAAGAGCCGCAGCGCGTCAACAAAGTTGGTCCCGATGATCGGGTCGCCGCCGATTCCGATGCAGGTGGATTGCCCGATGCCGAGCGCCGTAAGCTGGCCCACCGCTTCGTAAGTCAAAGTCCCGCTGCGAGACACAACGCCCACGTGGCCTGGCAGATGAATCTGCCCGGGCATGATGCCGATTTTGCACTTGCCCGGCGAAATGATCCCCGGGCAATTGGGCCCGATCAGCCGCGTGGGTTTGCCGGCCAGGAAGCGCGCCGCGCGAACCATGTCGAGCGTCGGAATGCCCTCGGTGATTGCTACGACCAGCGGCAGGCCCGCGTCGGCAGCTTCCATGATGGCGTCGGCGGCAAAAGGCGGAGGAACGAAAATCACTGAAGCGTTCGCCCCCGTCTTGGTCACCGCTTCCTGTACTGTGTTGAACACAGGCACCTGATGTCCGCCGTCACGTGTTTCCCAACGGGTGCCGCCTTTGCCGGGAGTTACGCCCGCAACCACCTTCGTGCCATAGAGAATTGCCTGTTCGGCGTGAAACCCGCCTTCGCGGCCCGTCAGGCCTTGAACCAGCAGCTTCGTATCTTCATTGACCAGAATTGACATAGAATTTGTTCATTGACCCATTGGTTCATTGATTCATTGGGCCGAAGCTTTCGCGGCGGCCACCACTTTTTCTGCTGCTTCCTTCATGTCATTCGCGACTCCAAAGTTAAGCCCGGATTCCTTCAGAATTTTCTGCCCAAGCTCGACATTGGTTCCCTTCAGCCTCACCACGATGGGCACTTTGATCCCCAATGTCTTCGCCGCAGCGATTACTCCATTGGCGACGATATCGCAGCGCATGATGCCGCCGAAAATGTTGATGAGCACGGCGCGCACATTCTTGTCGCTCAAGATGATTTCGAACCCGCGGCGCACCTGCTCCTCGTTGGCGCCGCCGCCGACATCCAGAAAGTTCGCCGGGCGGCCTCCCGCGTACTGAATGATGTCCATCGTAGCCATGGCCAGGCCCGCGCCGTTCACCATGCAGCCCACATTGCCGTCAAGGCGAATGTAATTCAGTCCATAATTGGAGGCCTTCACTTCCAACGGATCTTCTTCATCCAGGTCGCGCAATTCGCGGACGTCGGGATGCCGGGAGAGCGCGTTATCGTCAAAATTCATCTTGGCGTCGAGCGCCAGCGCGCGTCCATCGCGCGTGATGACGAAGGGATTTATCTCAACCAGCGATGCGTCCATGGCTTCAAAGGCGCGATAGAGATTTTGAAACAACTTGGCAGCCTCGTTCACAACTTTACCTTCAAGCCCCAGTCCGAACGCCAGCTTGCGCGCCTGGAAGGCTTGAAAGCCCACGCTCGGGTCGATGAATTCCTTCAGGATTTTCTCCGGATGCTCGGCGGCCACGACTTCGATTTCCACGCCGCCTTCGCTCGAAGCCATGAACACCGGGCGTCCGGAAGCGCGGTCAATCACGATGCCGAGGTAAAGTTCCCGCGCGATGTCCAGGCCTTCTTCGATCAACACGCGCTTCACCACGCGGCCTTCCGGGCCCGTCTGGTGCGTCACCAGAGTCATGCCCAGGATTTTGCCGGTCAGCGCGTCAGCTTCGGCGGGATTGTGCGCCAGTTTCACGCCGCCGCCCTTGCCGCGGCCGCCGGCGTGGATCTGCGCCTTCACCACCACCGTGCCGCCGCCCAGCTTTTCCGCCACGGCGCGCGCGTCCTCGCGTTTGGCAATCATTTCACCGCGCGGGATGGTGACGCCGAATTTCGCGAGAATCTGTTTAGCTTGGTATTCGTGGATTTTCATTTTGGATGAAGTTCGTCCGTTGTCTGTAGTCCGTGGTCAGTTGTTAGGGGCTGAAGCCGAACTGGCAGGGACTGGCAAAATGTGAAATCAAATTTTGGCAAAGTACCCAAAGCGGCTTACACTGGAAGTTCCGGCACGCTCACCTCGAAATTATTGAGTATAGGGAATCTGCGCGAGATTTGCAATGAAAGTGGGTGGGTAGCCACGGCATGCATTTTATTCCGTGGGTTCTTCGAAAAGGAAACCAAAGCCCACGGCACAAAGATCGTGCCGTGGCTACCCGCCACGGTGGAGGGTAGGCGCGACCCGTCGCCCGAAGACCGCTTTGGGTCGCAGGGCGAGGCCTGCCCCTTTGAACGAATGGATTTGAAATGACGATAAGAGATTCCTTCGAGACCATAACAAGCAAGAGGCACCTGACCCGGTCAGAAGCCCAAGAGGTCATGCGCCTGCTCTTGTCGGGCGCAACGCCGGACGAGGAAATTGTGGTGTTCCTCGCGGCGCTGCGCGACAAGGGCGAGCAGGCAGATGAATTGATCGGCTTCGCGGAGGTGATGCGCGCGCACGCCGCGGAAACTCTGCGCGCGGCCGGCGTGAAACTCGAAAGCATCACGCGTGACGAACCTTTGCTTGACACCTGTGGAACGGGCGGCGATGGCCATGGGACGTTCAACGTTTCAACGGGCGCGGCGCTGGTGGTGGCTGCAGGTGGAGTGCGCGTGGCCAAGCACGGCAATCGCTCAATTTCCAGCAAGTGCGGCAGCGCCGATGTGCTGGAAGCTCTGGGGGTAGCGATCGACCTGCCGTTGGAACAGCTTCCCGCCTGCCTCGATTCCGTCGGCATCGTTTTTCTGTTCGCGCCGCGGCTGCACCTCGCCATGAAGCATGTGATGCACGCTCGGCGCGCGCTCAGGACCAAGTCGGTATTCAATCTCCTTGGACCGCTCACCAATCCCCTGGGCGCCACCGTGCAGTTGGCGGGGGTGTTTGACGCTGCGCGCACGGAGATGATGGCGCGCACGCTCCAGGCCGTGGGCACACGCCGCGCTTACGTGGTTGCGGGTTCAGATGGAATCGATGAGATCACCATCACCGGCCCCACTCGCCTCTCCGCGACAAATGGCTCTGGGGTCGAGACTCGCGACGTTCATCCGGAGGAATTCGGCGTGCCGCGCGCCACGTTGGATCAAGTTCTCGGAGGCGACGCGGCGGCCAACGCCCGCCTGCTTACAGCCGTCCTGCAAGGCGAGCGCGGCCCCTATCGCGATATGGTTTTGGTGAATGCCGCAGCAGCTTTCACGGTGGCGGGCAAGGCTAAAGATTTTGCCGAAGGAGTTGCGCGCGCGGTCGAGGCAATCGAATCCGGCGCCGCGCTCAGGAAACTTCAGGCGCTCGCGGAATTCACGCAAAGGTACAGGCGCTGATTTCAGTTCAAAATACCTAGAGCCGCAGGAAATTTGCCAGAAGCTGCTTCCCCGCCTGGGTCAGGATCGACTCGGGATGGAACTGCACGCCTTCAACTTTCATGGTCTTGTGCCGCAGACCCATGATGAGTCCGTCGACCGTGCAGGCAGAGACTTCCAGACATTCGGGCAGGGTCTCTCGCTTGACGATGAGGGAATGATAGCGCGTGGCGGGAAAAGGATTGGGCAGGCTCGCGAAGATGGTTTTGCCGTCATGTTCAATCTGGCTGGTCTTGCCGTGCATCAGCTCGGGCGCGCGGATGACGTCGCCGCCGAAAGCCTGTCCAATGGCCTGATGGCCAAGGCAAACTCCCAGAATGGGAATGCGCCCGGCAAAAGAGGTGATAACCTCAAGGCAAATGCCGGCTTCCGACGGAGTCTTGGGGCCGGGCGAGATTACAATTCGCTCAGGAGCCTGCTTGGCGATGGCTTGCACGGTGGTCTGGTCATTTCGAACCACCTCGAGGTCGGCGCCAAGTTCGCCCAGGTACTGAACGAGGTTGTAGGTGAAGGAATCGTAATTATCAATGACCAGAATCATGTATTCGCCTTTCGAGTGCCCGCATCATTTAAATTATATAAGGAAAATCTTGTGTTGGTAACCCTCAGCGCCGCTCATGAAAACTACGGCTTTCAAAAACTTGGTCATGGATTGGTCACGCCAGGAACAACCTTGACTTTTCCGGGTGACCCTTTTACAACATATAGCGGTAGTCAGGGCGACTGGGCACACTACATTT
>JASHTZ010000382.1 GCA_030040295.1 Terriglobia bacterium
CACGTGGACCACCGCACGGCCAACTGGTTCGCCATCAAGGCATGTCAGGCTTTGCTGAAGGAAAAGGCGCTCGACCCTCACACCATTGTTCTGGCCGACCAAGTGTACGGGTCAGGAGGTTTCAAGCCTGCTCCCTACAAATATGAAAGCTATATCGTCCATCTGAGTGGTGAAGCTGCCGCGCTCCGCCAGGAAGCAAGTTGGATTTATCAGTCACAGGATGGAAATCTGGCTGAAGGAGATAAGCGCACATTCGCCGAACTTCCCCGCGAGGAAAAACACCTGCGCATCATGGACTGGCAGGAACACGAAGGGTGGAACGAGCAGGAACCGGGCCATTAGTCTTCCATTTTTGATCCTTTGTTGGACCGACCTCAGAAGCAAGGACGAAGGTTATGGAACGAAAGACAATTTTGAGCCGGCGGGAATTTCTGGGGAGAACATCAGCGGGATTGGCTGTGGCGGGCGCTGCGCCGCGCGCCTTTGCGGTCTCCGGCAGCCCGAACGCCCTGGCCTTGCACGGCGGCACTCCCGTGCGCTCGGCTCCATTCCCGGTGTGGCCCCAGACCACGGAAGTGGAAGAGCAGAACATCCTCAAAGCCTTGCGCAACCATCGTTGGTGTACGACGGATGCGGAATTCATTCCCCGGTTTGAAAAAGCCTGGGCAGCAAAGGTGGGTTCGCAAGGCTGTGTGATGACACCCTGCGGAACCCACGCCCTGCAAATCGCCCTGGAACTTCTGGGTGTGGGTCCGGGTGATGAGGTCATCACTTCGCCCTACACGTATATCGCCACCATCGACGCCATCATGATGGGTTACTCCCTGCCCGTCTTCGCTGACGTTGATCTCAAGACTTTTCAAATCGACGCGGACGACATTGAACACCGCATCACCGAGCACACTCGCGCCATCATGCCCGTGCACATCTACGGCGCACCTGCCAATCTCGATAAAGTATTGGCGATCGGCAAGAAGCACAACATTCCGGTCATCGAGGACGCCTGCCAGGCGCATCATGCGGAATGGAAAGGCAGGAAGGTCGGGACGTTTGGCGCGATGGGCTGCTTCAGCTTTCAGGAATCCAAAGTTCTTCCCGGCGGCGAGGCGGGCGCGTTGGTAAGCGACGATGAAGAACTGATCTCCAGGGCCTACATGTTCAGGAACTTCGGCTCCGATCCCAGGACGCACCGCTACGAGATGCGCGGATTCAAGTATCGCATTTCGGACTTCGCCGCTGCGGTGTTGATGGGTGAACTCGAGCGCTACGAGGAGCTCTGCGCAAAACGCGAGGCGCATGCACTCTATTTGCAGACCGAGATGAAGAAGATTCCCGGGTTCGTCACGCAGGAGAATTACCCCGAATCGACGCGGCAAAACCACTACTGCTTCGGCGTGCGCTTCGACCCGGGGCATTTTGAAAATGCCCCTCGTGAAAAAGTCGTTGCGGCGCTCAAGGCCGAAGGGATTATGGCCGAGGCCGGTTATAACCCCCACAACAAGGAACCGCACCTCGAGCGGAGTCTCAATTCGCGGGGATTCCAGTTGGCATTTTCACCCGCGCGGCTGGAGAACTACCGGAGCAAGAACCAACTGCCGCACAACGACCAATTATGCGCCACCGCGTTTCTGCTGGAGCAGAACATGCTGATTGGGGAAAAGAGCGACGTGGACGACATTCTGGAGGCCTTCCACAAAGTGCAATCGAATGCCGGCGCTTTGGCATGACCTTTCATGAACCTGCGGAGTTCTGGCGCTATGGCCGGCCCCCGTGCTGCTCGACTCGCGCACGCCCCTCACGCGCGGCGTTTCGCTCTTCCTTGCTGCGCTTAATCAACTGATGCTGCTCGGGGCCACGAGGTCCTTTCCAGGCGTGCAAGGCGCTGTAGGGATGCACGTAGGTGGCACGATTGGCCCAGGTGCGGCCCCAGCGCGCTCCGGCGATGAACACGGCGTGACTGCCCCACACGATGCGCGTCGTGCCCCATCCCCAGGGGGCGAAGGCGACGCCGATGGTGATACCGAATCCAAAGCGGATGGCCCCGCCTACGAAGAATCCCGGCGCGGGCGCGGCAAATACCACTAGCGGGTTGTAAACGGGAATGCAAATGAAGGCGGGATTCACCGGAACGATGGTGATGTAGGGGCCCGTTGAAACCACCACCTGCCCGTTGGTCCTGAGATAGCCATAATCCTCAGCCTCCTTGCGCTGCCGCTGGATTGCGTCCATCACATCGTCAGGTTGGGCAAGAAACGCGTTGCCCAACTCAGAGGTCCAATTCATGTCCGAAGCCATCATGTCCAGTACAGAAGGAAAAGGCAGCAAGGACTGCACGCTGGGGTCCCAGGTAACGCGATCTTCCGTAATCGCCCGTGCCAAATCGTCACCTTGCAGATAGTGATGTTCATCCGCCCATGCTGCGGCCTCTTGAATCTGGTCCGGATAGGTCGCCGCGGCTAGAATCTGCGCCACGAGGGGATCCGGATAAAGGGCAATCCGGGCCACTACCCTGTCAAGCTCGGCCGGCGAATAGGATGGCGGCGCCTGCGCCGACACAAACGCTGATGCTGCGCCCATCATCAAGGCCAGCGAAAACATCGCGAGCATGGGCTTCCGCAATCGTACTCGATGCCGCATCGTTTCTCCTTCTGCGCAGAGCCAAGCCTGGCTACCCGCACTTCCATAGGACGTATGATCGGCCTTCAGGGTTTCACCCCTTTAGCTGCTAACACTCTGCGGTCCCAATCCGTCTACTGGGGCAGTGGGGAATATGCACGCATGGCCTCGAGGCCGAATTGCCGGGTTGACCTGCTCGCGCCGGGCTGGGATTATCGGCTCGTGAAGACTCGATCCGAGTCCGAAGCGCCGGCAGAAGTTTCTCCTAACGTGCCGCCCGATGTGACGGAAGTTGCGCGACTGGTGACCGCGGCGCGAGCCGGCGACCGGGCTGCATTTGGGCGCCTTTACGATCTCTATGCGCGCCTCGTGCATGGAGTGCTCATGGCGCGCGTGCCGCTGGGCGTGGTTGACGACCTGGTGCAGGACGTTTTTGTGATGGCCCTTCGGCGCTTGGCCGCTCTGCGCCAGGCGGCGAGCTTTGGAGCGTGGCTCACCACCATCGCCCGCAATCTCGCCAACGACTACCATCGGCGGTCTCGACCGGAAGAGCAGCAGCCGGATGACGCGCCGGAGGCTGAGCATGAGTCCGGCAGTGCCACCGCCGGACCTGAAGGCCTGTTTATTTTGGACGCCATTCGCAGACTTCCCGAGGCCTACCGCGAAACATTGATCCTGCGCCTCGTCGAGGACATGACCGGCCCGGAGATCGCCGCGCGCACCGGGATGACGCACGGCTCCGTGCGCGTCAATCTGCATCGCGGCATGCAACTGCTCCGCGAGAAACTGAATCCGAATCCCGGCAATCGGTTGGGACAGGAGAATTCGTGAGTATGGGCATTGAGCGTGAGAGAAAGCTGCGCGAGAGATTTGGCGGCAAGGACGATTACCTGTGGGATAAGTCGGGCGAGCCGGATGCGGAAATCCAGCGGCTGGAAAAGCACCTCTCGAAGTTCCAGCATCGAGGTCCGGCTCCGATCTTTCCGGAGATTGTTCCGGAAAAGCGCTCGCCCTTCTTCCGCGCCTGGCTGCGCCCAGTACCTGTGCTGGCCGCCACGGCCACGGTGCTCGTCGCGGTGGCCGTCACGATCGTTCTCCTGAGACGCAATAAACCGCTCTCGGCTTCGGGGCCTGGTTGGGACGCGTCGGGCCTTGCCGGAGCGCCGCGCATCGGGCGAAGTTCTCTTGGACCAAATCAATCGGGCGTCTTTCACATCGGGCAAACCCTCGAAACCGACGCGCAATCCCGCGCCAGCTTGAGCGCGGAAAATGTGGGTGAGATTGAAGTCGAGCCCGGCACGCGTCTTCGACTGCTGAACATGGGTCAAGACATCGAACGCGTGGCCCTTGACCACGGAATGATCCACGCGCGAATTTGGGCTCCGCCAGGTCAATTCGTGGTTGATACGCCCTCGGCCATGACCGTTGACTTGGGCTGCGCCTACACCTTGCAGGTGGATGATTCCGGCGCCGGCCTGGTGCGCACTACGATGGGGTGGGTGGGTTTCAAGCTCGATGGCCACGAGTCGTTCATTCCCGCAGGCGCCGCCTGCGCCACGCGGCCGAAGGTCGGACCTGGCACGCCGTACTTCGAGGACGCCTCCGCAAAGTTTCGCGCGGCCTTGGCAAGATGGAATTTTGAAGACACCACCGCACAGCAACGCGCCGGCGACCTGGACATTGTGCTTACTGAAGCGCGCCGGCAGGACGCGCTTACGCTGTGGCACCTGCTGTCGCGCGTCGATAGCGGGCAGCGAGCGATGGTATTCGAACGTCTGAGCGCCCTTGCGCCTCTTCCCGCGGGTGCAACAAAGGAAGGCGTTCTTCGACTCGACCAGCCGATGCTGGACTTGTGGTGGAACTCCCTCGGTTTTGACGACATTACGGTCTGGCGGCACTGGGAGCGTTCCTGGGCGGCGAGTGCGCCTTCCAGCAAAAAGTAGACCTGAATCCACAGATGCGCTGCACGTTGCTTCATTGTAGCGGCGCTCTATGAGCGTCGCCTTTTTGCATCCATCGCGCATCGACATCCGCAGGCTCGCCCTCGGACCTCTCTCTCGAATCACCATCATCAATTCCCAACCCGTGTTAACACCCTGTCCATCCTCAGCGTCTTTGTCAGCGCAAGACCAACCTTTGTCGTGGAGGATTTGACCATGCGCCCCAGTGAAATTGCACGCCACATAGTCGCCGTGACCGCCGTCCTGCTTTCGATTGCAGCCGCCGCTCAGGCCGGCCCGCCCCTGATTTGCCACCCCTTTGAAATCGGCCCGGCGAAGTCGCTACCCATGGTGAATTGGAATAACGTCTCGGCCTCGGGCTACGACGTGAAGAACCTCACCCGCGACACACTGGCCATTCTGGACTCGAACGCCCCAGTGTTGGTGCGGATGGAAACGCTGCGACGAGCCACAATATATGCGAGACAAGACCTGCAAATAGCGCAGGAGTTGCTCGCGCAACTCCGCGCCCGGGCGACGGCTTCGGACGCCGTAGGCCATCCCGACGCCCTGGCATGGTTCGATGCCGGTTATCTCGTTGAGACATACGAACAATGGATGGAACGAGGCGGACCCAATCCCGCCACGGGGCTGGACGGTTACGGCTGGGTGAAGAAAGCCCTCAGCCTGCGCGGGCCGGATGCCGAAATGGAATTCGCGGCGGCGCTCATCACCCTTTCCGGGCCGTCGCGCGACCATCGCGAGCACGCGCGCCTGGCCATGGCTGGGGCTAAGAGTGATCCGCTGCTCGCGAGCAATCTCGCCTCGCGCTTCCACAGCCAGACGGTTGCCGAGTTGCTGGCCGATTCCTCGGAAGGAGGATTGGGGAAATGAAACCGCTGGCATCAATCCTTCGCGTGCGCAAAACATGCGCGCCACGGCTCCTCGCATTGTCGGCATTGACGCTGGCCGTGGTGTGTTTCGCTGCACCGCGCGCCCCGCAGGAATTGCACACTGCCGGCCTGACGGTTCACGAGTGGGGAACATTCACTGGAATTGCCGGCGGCCAGGGTAAAGCCATTGAATGGACGGCGTACGGCGGGGCCGAACCCTTCGACCTGCCCAGGTTTGTGGAGCATCTCTC
>JASHTZ010000383.1 GCA_030040295.1 Terriglobia bacterium
TCTCACCGGTGGGCTCTTCGGCGAGAAGGGTCTCAATATTTCCCCCTTCCGAGGAAACAATCCGGTTCTTTCCCGGCTGGCCCGGGGAGAGGCTGTGGAACGCAAGGCGCTTGCTGTCGGGCGACCAGGCGAAGTTGAAAGCCTGCAAGGGAGCATAGGTTAATTGCAGGTGCTCGCTGCCATCCGGGCGGGCCCGCCACAGGTACTGGTTGGCATCAACGTAGGCAATCCACTTCCGGTCCGGCGACCACACCGGCCCTCCCGGCAGCGTTGGCTGGAGGGGCACGAATTGGCGCAAAGCGCCGTCGTAGCGCACCACCTCCTGCGTGGGGCCGCCGCTCACCACGTAAATGCGCCGCCCGCTTGGGTCCACCACGTAGTTGGCGATTTCAGACGGTGCGGCGTATACCTCCGTAGGCTCTGGGCGATGGAACGGCAAGAAGCCCTTCATTTCCGGCAGCGCCCAAATCCCCGTATGGGAATGAAAAGATTCGCAGAATAAATAATACTTCCCGTCGGGAGTCCACGTGCTCCTGCTCTGCCCTTCTCCCCAGCGCGCCCCCGGATTTTGGCGCTCCGGCAGGATGGGGTGAAGATTGCTTCCATCGGATTGGATTTCCCAGATTGACATGCCGCCCTTGGCCTGATTGGTGCGCGTAAAGCGCAAGCGGCGGCCATCGGGCGACCAACAGTCCACGCCCCCGCCGGGGTCCGCAAGCTTTCGGACGCCGGAGCCGTCAGAGTTGGCCACATAAAGGACCCCATCCTCCCCCTCGAAGGCAATTCTGGTGCCATCGGGCGACCATTTGGCAGACTTGGCCTTGAGATCGCCCACCCGCCGAGGCGACCCGCCCGTTAGCGGCAAGGTCCACAACTGTTTCGGGTCGCTCCGCGATTCAAAGCTTGCAATCAGCAACTGTGAACGGCTGGGTAAAATATCGATCGTCCAGGTATTGCGGAAGGGAGTGGGAATCTGCACCGCGTCGCCGCCGTCGAGCGCCGCCTGGGCAATGACGGCGACACCGCCTTTGTCTTCAGTAAAATAAAGACGTGTTCCGTCCGTCAACACGCTCCCCACCTGCCCCATGTGGGTAAGGCGAACTACATGCAGAACCCGCGGCGGCGCCGTATGACTGAGATAAACCCATCCCAGCAGCCCGAGCAAGAGCGCAGCCAGCATGGCCCCCGCCTTGGCGGCCGTTCCTACCCTTCGGCGGGCCGCCTGCCCCTCGTGGTTCGGTGGATTCTCGGAGGCCTCGCCGGGCCCTTCCGTTAACGCTGCGCCCGGGGTATGCTCGCCTTTAGCCAGAGCTTCCTCCACCGGCATCACGAATCGGTATCCCCGCTTGGGAACGGTTTCAATCACATTCAAGTCGGAACGGCCTTGGGAAAGCAGCTTCCGCAGCGCGAAAATGTTCACGCTGAGGTTGCCTTCCTCTACGTTTACCCCTGGCCAAGCCTTTTCCATCAGATCCTCTCGCTCCACAAGCTTTCCATGGTTTTCCACCAGGATGGAGAGGATCAAAACCGCCTTGGGAGTCATGGGAACGAGCCTCCCATCACGCAGAAGCACTCTTTGCGTGAGGTCGAAGCGGAAGGGACCAAAATTGAACAACTTGGCCGGTTCGGACATGGTAGTTTTAAGATTTCTAAAAGATTTCTTTAAATCCAAATCCAAATTATTTCTAACTAAAATTAAAGGACTTTAGGCGAAAACCCACCTACGATGCCTCCCGAGGGTGAGCAGAAGAGGCTTGGCTCGCTTTTTAATCAGGAAGAATTCAACATCGATTTTAGCACCACCCCGGGACGAGTCAAGGGCTTGTCCGCCGCCAGGCTCGCAGCCATCGGCGGAGGCGAAAATAAAGAGAATGGAATTGTTCAATGCCGCACTCGAACATGGCCCTGGCGCAGAATTTTTTTGCCGCGCTGGTAAGCAAGAACTTTAACGCGCTCCCGCTCGCCGCGGACATTGTGATGGAGAGCCCCATCAGTCCGCGGCTGAGCGGCCTTGAATCCGTGCTCGAGTTCCTGGAAGGCCTGGCCTCGGTTACCAAGGAGGTTTGCCTGCTGGATTCTTTCGGAGAGGGCAACAAGCTCGCTGTCGAGTTCGAACTCAAGACTGCCGAGGGGGTCATTGCGGGCTTCGAGTGCTTCGAAATCGTCGACGGCCAAATCAAGAGGATGCGGCCGTACTTTGATGCGCGCCCGCTCCTGGGGAGCGCCACTTAGCCCGGATTATTCATGAATTTCTTGTAGCGACCGTGGGGGAAAAGAGTTTCTCACCGAGCCCGCCGAGTCAACAGAGGGCACGGAGAGAACCCTGAAAACTTCTCTGTGCACTCTGCGAGCTGTCGGTTCGCTGATTCCGCCGGTTAAAGACTCCGTGAACTCAGCGTGAACCTCACGAAGGGGCGACTACGTTTGATCGGGCTTCTGTAGCCTCGCCCGTTCACGCCGCAAACCGGCCGGTCCATTGGTCAGCGCAAAGTGCAGAACACTTCGCGGCAACATGCGCGCACACGCGGCGAGCAGTTTGTACCGGAGCCCCGGCACGACAAAAAGTTTTCCCTTCTCCAGCCCCCGCAGCGATTGATCCACAACATCCTCCGCAGTCATCCACCACTTGCTCGAAATAAAGCCGCGCCCGGTTCCCAGAACATCGTGGAACTCCGTCATCGTAAACCCCGGACACAGCGCCTGCACGCGGACATGCGAGCCGGCGTTCTTCAGCTCGAGGTAGAGACCTTCGGTGAAACAGTTCATCCAGGCTTTGGTGGCGTAGTAACTCGCGCCGCGCGGAGTGGGAATGAAAGCCGCGACGGAGGAAACGTTGATGATGTCGCCTTTGCCGCGCGTGGAGAAATTGCACAGCGCCGCGTGCGTCAATCGCATCGTGGCCAGCACGTGCAGGCGGTGCATAGCGTCATGGCTTTCCACCGGCCCGCCGGAAAATCGGTCGAGGGTTCCGAAGCCGGCGTTGTTCACCAGCATCTGAAGGTTATCGGCGCCGGCGAGAAACTCCTCCACCGCGCGTAAGTCCTCATCGCGCGTCAAGTCGGCGCGCAGCACGGTGCAATTGGCCTTGAATTGCCTTTCGAACAGATCGGCAAGCTGCCGCATGCGGTCCTCGCGGCGCGCCACCAGCGCCAGATCGTAACCGCGCGCCGCCAGCGTCTGCGCAAACACCGCGCCGATGCCGCTCGACGCCCCGGTGATCAATGCCAGGGGTTTCAGTTCGCTCATGAGCCTTAATTCCTGCTCCCAACTCCTCTGCACTTATACCGTCGGCTCGCCGTGCACTTGCACTTCCTCAGGTTCGATGCTCAGGGACTGCGGCTCGGGAAGCTTTCCTTTCCAATTGGCCCAACCCCAGAAGATGGCGGTGGTGGAGCTCAGGATTCCCGCCACAAATCCAATGGTGCGCGGACTCTCATACTCCGACGCAACGCCAGCCCCCGTCATGGAGCCGATCATCGTGGACCACACCAGCGATTCCACCGTTGAGAACACCCGGCCGCGGAATTCATCCGGAACCCGCCGCAGCAATTGCGAGGTATTCAATACGGAACTGATCGCCACGCCGGCGCGTGAGAGGGCGATGAAGAACAATGCCCAGGCGAAGCTGCCCATCTGGCTGAAGATCACGTAGGCGCCCCCATGAATAATGTAGCAAATGGAAATGGTGCGCTTGTAACCGCGGAAGCTGATGCGTTTGCCCAGGAAGTGACCGACGGCTCCGCCCACCAGTAAGCCCACGCCCGCGGCGCCATACACCATGCCGATTCCCGCCGGGCCGCGGTTGAAAACCTGCTCGCCAAAAAGGGTGAAGAGAATCTGCGCGGCGCCTCCGCCCGTGGCCCAGCCCACGCCCACCAGGCCGATCCCCAATATCAGCGGTGACGAGCGCATGTAGCGCAGGCCTTCCTTGTACTCGTGCCAGGGCCTCACCACTTGCTCCTCCGTCAGCGCCTGGCGGCGCCGGGCGCGAAAGGTGCCCGGCACGCGCAATTGCCAGATGCAAAGCGCCGATCCGACGAAGGAGAGCGAATTCAACACGAATGCCCACTTGTAACCGAGGCTCGCGGCGCTGATTCCGGCCACGGCGCTCCCCACCGTCAGCGTCATCCACTGGGTGGTTTGCGTGAGGGAGTTTGCGGTGTGCAATTCGTTGCGCTTGGTAATGGTGGGCAGAATCGACGTGCGGCCGCTGGTGAAAAACGGTGAGGCGAACATCAGCAGCGCGCTCAGCAGGTAGAGCAGCGAAGGCTTTGCCTGATGAACGGTGAAGACAAACGCCAGGGCCACCACGGCGCGAGTCAGGTCGCTCGCCAGCATGATGCGCTTGCGATCAAAGCGGTCGAGCACCACGCCCGCCAGCGGCCCCGCCATCACGGCGGGAATGGCGCGGGAGAGCATCACGCCGCTCACCACCAGGCCGGAGTGGGTGAGGTCCATCGCCAGGCTGAACACGGCGATGTTGTTGAAGTAGTCTCCGATTTCGCTCACCACCTGGCCGATCCAGGTGTAGCGGTAGTTGCGGTTCCGGCGCAGAAGCTGGAAAAAATCGTTCATAATGGCGTTCGAGTTCGGGCCGAATTCTGTTGATCTCCGCCCCGCGCCGAGCGCAGGCGCTCTGCCGGTTTGATCGGCAGAAATGCCTGCTTCATTTCATCAATCCGCATTTTTTCCGAAGAAGCAGGACCACGCGCGGACGCCGGCGAAAACCTGACCAGAGAAGCTCTGAATATTTTACATCAGCAATCCGGTTTGTGGCGCGGTGTTGCGGGGGGAGCGGCGACGAGGGCCGAGCCAAGAATCGCCGCCTGGAGCTGATGAAGCGCGCCGCCTGGCAAGGAATGTCCTTCAGCACTCGGCAAGGGAGTGTGATCTGAAGAGAAGAGCTCTCACCACAGAGTTCACAGAGAACCACAGAGAAGTTTTATTCTTGAACCTCTCTGCGCTCTGTGGTGAAAGCCCTACTCACCAATTCGTAATCGATCCATCAGGCCGTTCAAAGAGCGGAACCGGGCGGCTGCGTTCGGTGATTTCCGCCGCGAGTTGCAGCGGTTTGGTGTCCAACGTGACGCCGAGGCCGGGGCGGCGGTTGGGCCACATCTTGCCGTTGCGGAAGTCGTAGCTTTCCGGCAGGTGCGGCGCGTTGGCGTGGCCGCCGCGCGACATTTCCATCAGCACAGGACCGGAGAAGACGGCGCAGGCGTGCACCAGCGCGGCCTCAGAGACCGGACCCGTGAGGTGCGGAATCAAGCCCACGTAATGCGTCTCGCACAGCGTCTGGATTTTCATGTACTCGGTGATGCCGCCCACGTTGGGCAGCGTGACGCGCGCGTAATCGATCAATTGCTGCTCGACGAGTTCGTTGATGTCCCACTTGCTGCCGAACTGCTCGCCCACGGCGATTGGAACTTTCACATGCTCCCGCAATTGACGATAGACGCCGGAGTTTTCCGAGCGAATCAGGTCCTCCGTGAAGTAAGGCGCGAGGGGTTCGATGAGCGTGCAGAGGCGGACGGCGTCGGGAAAATCAAATCGCGTATGAAAGTCGATGGCCCAGTCGCCGTCCTTGCCCACGCCCTCGCGAATCTCGGCGCACTCTTCGTAGGTTTTATCCACAATCTGGTGCGAATTGAACGGCTGACCCTCAGGAGGAATGGCGGTGGCATAACGAAAAGCTCTAAAGCCCGCCGCGAGGCAGGCGCGCGCCTGCTCCTTCAGCGTGCCCTCGTAGGGGAAACCGGTGGAGTAGCATTCCAGGTGGTCGCGCGAAAGGCCTCCCAACAATTCATAAACGGGAACGCCCAGGGCTTTGCCTTTGATGTCCCACAGCGCCAGGTCAAGCGCGCCCAGCGCGTCCAGTTTCTCGCGGCCCGCCGGGTAAAAGTAGCCGCGAAACATCATCTGCCAAAGGTGATCGATGCGCGAGGGGTCTTCACCAATCAGCATGGCGCCGCATTGCACGACGGTATCCTTGCTGCCGCCCTCGCCCACGCCGGTAATCCCCTGGTCGGTCTCGATGGTCACGATGTGGGAGCTTTGATTGAAGAGATTGTTGGAAAGGGGATTCCGGTAAAAGCGCACACGTGTAATTTTCATGGGTGGCGGCTCGGGCGCGGGGAGCGGCGGCGTTGCCCCAGCCAGCGTGGATGCTCCACCTCCCGCGGCCAGTTGAATACCGGCCAGTTGAATGAATGACCGACGTTTCATGGAACCCTCCTAAATGCCCGCAAGAGAAATCGTTGCGGGCAGGCACATCCTCCCGCAAGTCGCGGGTGAGGACACTCGCCCTACAAAGGGTATAAGGTAACGTTCTGAAATCCTCTGGACAAGTAATTTTGATAGGGGGGCGCGATGGGGCGGGGCGTCTTACCCCCAAATTGTCATGGAAAGCTGCCCGGTGCCATCCGTTCCCCAACCTTGAAGAATTTTCTCAATCAAGGAAATTTTGCTCTCATCCACCAAGCCTCTCTGCCCTGCCACCGCGCGTAATTCAACTGAATCAAAGCACTTATAATTTTGTGGGGATGGCCCTTCATGTGCCTCTCGTGGGTATGCCTTCGTCTGAAAGGCAAATCGCCAAGGGGAGGAGACCATGGAGGAAGATCGCAAGCCCACGGGGGACTCGCAAGATCCCACCGTCACCCAGCACACACCGGACGAGGAGGAACTTCGCGAACCGAACTATTCGGGGGTCAAGATTGCACTTGTGGTGTTTGTGCTGCTGGCAATCATTGCCGGGGCGTACGGATGGCTGCAACACAATGCGGCGCAGCAGATGGAGGCGGAGCGGGTGAATTTGAGGAACTCGCTGGACCAGGCGAAGAATCAGGAAAACGCCCTGCTTGCCAAAGTGAACGCCCTGAACGTGGCCGAGGCTCAGGCGGAGGCAGCCCGTTCGCAAGCGGCGGCTGTAAAGAACGAACAGAATGAACAGTTTCCACCCGCGACCAACGAAGCCCCGGCGCATCATGCCGTGCATAGAGCAACCCGAGTGGTTGCCCGCCGGCCGCCCCCGGACGATCCACGTTGGAAGCAAGTGCAGGACCAGCTTGCGGAACAGCAGCGCCAATTGGCCGATAATCAAAAGCAGATTTCCGACACTCAGGCCAACCTGGACCAGGCGAAATCCGACCTGGCAGGGAATATTCAATCCGCCCGCACGGATTTAAGCGGCGACATTGCCCGCGACCACACCGAACTGGTAGCCCTCGAGAAGAAGGGCGAGCGGACGTTTTACGAATTCAACTATGAGAAATCGAAAGCCTACCATCGCACCGGGCCCATCAGCATTGAGGTACGTCGTGTGGACCCCAAGCACGAGAATTGCGATTTGCGGATGCTCGTGGATGACCGGGAAATCGATCGGAAGCACGTGAACCTTTATGAGGCGGTCAGTTTCTATCCGCAAGGCTACCCACTGCCCTTGGAAATAGTGATCAATCACATGGACAAGGACTCTGTACAGGGGTATGTGAGCGAGCCCAAGGTCAAGTCGACGGAGCAGGCGGCCGCCCCGGCAACTCCGGCCACCGTTGCAGCAACGAATCCACCCGCTGCGCCGGCTCCGGCGACCGACCCGAAGTTGGAACATCGCGCAGATGAGGTGCACTAAGTGGCGATGAACGTCCCGAGGCTGGGTCCTGGCCCCCGCCGTTCGCCATCAGAGGCGCCGCTTGGCTGGAAAAGTTTCCACCGCGGCGCCCTGACGGGAATCGGTTCCTCGGATCTCGGGGCAAGCAGTCTGGCCCCCCGGAGTTAGAAGTCGCACAAGCTTAAGAACGCCCCCGGCACGGGCGTTTCCCGCCACCACGACCCTGCAAGGCTCATCGGTATTTCGACCCCTTGCAGGGTCCCCTTCCTTCCCTGAATCCAAGCCTTGAATCTAAGCAACGCTGCGTCGTAGGGGCTTCCCCGCGAGGCTCGTTCGGTGGAAATTCCCCAGCCTCCTGACAATCTCCCGCCGAATGGGCGTGAAGGGCATCCACGAGATCTTGCACCCGCAAGGGTCGCCAGTCGAATGGCGTGCCGAACAGGTTGGATTTTGCCCGTATTTACCGCCGCGAGAATCAGATTGGGGGAATGGGGACGATTTGGGCCTCGTTCATGATGCGAAACAAGCCGGAGCAGCTCTTGGAGGTGCAAACGATCGGGGATGCTCCTGAGAACTGAGTGGCGGTAATAAGACCCGGCGAACCACACCATGGGCAGGCGAGCACAGCGAAGAAACTCTGAGCAGAGGTCTCGGGTTCGGTAGCGATTTCGTCTAGAAAGACAATGTCGCCCGGGGCCATCTCGGAAATGGCCGAGCGGTTCGACAAGCGTAGTTCGATAGAATGCTTCTTGACCCGGCTTTGACCGGGAATTCCTGGTGCGCCCTCCGGAGCCGTCAGGGTGGCCGGTTTCCGGGGTTTCTGGCTCTGCTTGGTTACTGGCATTTCGCCCCCTTTCTGCCTGTTCGGCGCGAACATGTGAAAATGCTGCTTGGCTTCAGCTTGAATCCAGCCGGCCTCCAGGCTGTTCGAGTTCCAAATGGGAAATTCCGTACCAATTTGGGAAACAGCCAAGACCCCTAAATGCTTGGGCGATGAATTCCCCTATTTCCCAACCACCCGAGTAAATGGGACGCCTGCCCCTTGTTCTATTGCCTCCACACACTTAGCCGGATTCAAGACCGACCAGTACTTGCTCAAATAACCCTAGTTAATCGCACCGCAATGGAAGGTCGGGACTTTTAAGCCGCTCGCGTGCGCTCGGCCTCCCATCTTTCCCTCACTCCTTATCGGCTGCAATAGCTTCGAGCTTGAGTGTGCCTCCATCGCAGCAGGACCCTCCGGTCGGCCCTTCTGGGAGTCTCCCGGCCGCGAGGCTCTCCCATTTTGGAACTCGATAAGAAGTTATAGGCGGCTCTGCTGAACGGCGACCTAAGGAGAATTTGAAAACACTCTTAGCTGTTTCCAAGGCCAGCCCCACGAATGGTCGATGTGCTGAATCGCCCCTGGGCTCATCACACGCCCTAGGAGTGCAGGTGCGAAAGGCCCATCCATGTCATTGAAAAAACTCGACTAACTTTGGGTCTCTCACACCCCCATGGGAATAATCCCGCTTTGGAGAGGCTGGAATCCCGTTCATCAGATTCGCATTCCCCTTCACCTTAAATGAACCGCCTCGCCGATCAAGCTTGCTCGCCGCCCTCTTCCTATGTGGTTTGGCACAATCTTTGCAAATTCTAAGGTCAGCGCAGCGACCGAAGAGCTAAAGGCGACGGGCGCGTGGAATCAATGACGCCACGCGGTTGGATAAGTGTTGCCCGAAGCCATTGAAAAGGAAGCTCTAGGTCGAATGGCGCTATCCGTCCTTCGCAGGTCACGTCAAGTGGCGGGCCGGCGGACATTCGAAACCAAGCGAGGTTGTCATGGCACTTCAACCGATTCCCAGTTACCCGCAATCCAACCGCCCCGCAACTTTCCCCCCGATCAATCGCTCGGCGGCTCCGCAGCGCATGGGTACGCCATCCAGTTTGCGTCCCATGGCGCGGAGCGATTCGCGGCAGACTCGAGAGAGGCACCGATTACTGGTGGAAATGCTTCCACTCGTGAAGCGCGTGGCCTTCAAGATCCGTGAACACCTGCCCGCGCACGTGGAACTCGATGATCTGGTTGGCGATGGCGTGCTGGGACTGGTGGATGCCGTCGCCAAGTTTGACGCCTCCAAGCAGGTGAAGCTCGAAAGCTACGCGTGCCACCGGATTCGCGGCGGCATTCTGGACGGCCTGCGCGGCGCCGATCCGGCTTCACGCGACTTGCGCCGCAAGAACAGGAACATCCAGAGGGTATACCGTGAGATGGAAGTCAAGGTCGGCCGGCCGGTTACCGATGAAGAAATGGCCGCGGCCATGGGGCTGACGCTGAAGCAGTGGCACCACACATTAAGCGAAATCCAAGGCGTTGGGTTTGATTGCAGCGCACGCACGCTTTCAGCCGGCCCCACCCAACGGCCTGCCCATCAGAGAGTCGAGCCGGCGCTGCTGGCAGACGCCTCGGCCGACCCGTTCGATCTGTGTTATCGGCATGAGCAGCGGGAGATCCTGGGCCGCGCGCTCAATCACCTGCGGGAACGCGACCGCCAAATCATCAGCTTATATTACGAAAAAGAGTTGACCATGAAGCAAATCGCGGACCGCTTGCACGTGGATGAATCGCGCATTTCGCAGCTTCATTCCGCCGCCCTCGTTCGCCTCAAGTCGAATGTAAATTCGCTTCTTCAACCTCGAATCGCGCCAGCGCCACTTCCCCCACTCGCCAAGGCGGCTGGTGCCGGCGCCTCGTAATAGCGTGTCCCTTTCAAGTGAGTCCGCGCGACCGTCAGAGGAGACCCCAGCAGCCTTTTGCAGCTTGAAACTCGCTGGACTTGCCCCATTGCAACCGGAAGGCTTGGATGGTAGCCTCTTGGCGGCGATTCCGAGGCACGGGGGCGATTACCGAGCCACCACCTTGTGCACAAGCTGTAAATCGAAGAGCAGGAGACTCCGGCATAAATTCCATGACCCGACACGAAGGCAAAGTCTTCGAAAGTGAACACGTAATTCTGGACGAGGGCGTCTATGTGAATTGCAAATTCAAGAATTGCAGTTTGGAATATTCGGGCGGAGACGTCTATGTCCAGAACTGCCAGGGTGAAGGCTGCCAACTGATCTGGCGAGGCCCCGCGCAACGCACCGTCCTGCTCCTCCAAAGCCTGGGACTGATGATTCCACCCTCGCCTCCGCCAAGCGACGGCCCCACCAGCCGCGTGCAATAATTCCACTTTGGATATTTCGGGTCTATTCAATTTCCTTGCCTTTACTGCACCAAAACCTTTATATTCAACCGATTGAGCCTCGCGACATTCCAGCGATGAGGACCCTTTTTGGCCAAGTCCAGCTCGCCCCACATCTTCGTCACTTTGGCCGCCCCCACGCTTAGCGCCATGGAGGCGCTTGCCACGCATGTGTCCGGCGTGCCGGTGGGCTACGAACTGCGCCTTGATTATCTTCAGGATTTCTCACAGTTCGAATCGCAGCTCCACCAGATGCTGATGCGCCTGCATTTTCCCCAGACCATCGCAACTTGCCGATTGGTGGTGGCCGGCGGCATGATGCGGGGAACGGTAGCCAAACAGATCAACATTCTCGCGGCCGCAGTGCGCGCGGGCTGCCAATGGGTGGACGTTGAAATCGAAAGTGTGCAGAAGAAGGGTACTTCGATTCTGCGCGAACTCCGGCCCGCCAAGGTCATCGTTTCGTATCACAACTTTCAGAAAACTCCCTCGCTCGGCGGCATCTATCGCCGCTTGGTGCGCCTGCCCGTGCAGGTGGTGAAAATTGCCACGCACGCGCGCTACCTTCGCGATAACCTTCAGGTTCGGCACACGCTGAAGGCTCATCGCCGGCACAATCCGAGGTTGGTGGCCCTGGCCATGGGCGCCTCGGGAATGCCCTCGCGTCTGCTCTCGCTTTTGTGGGGTTCGGCGTTCACTTACGCCGCGCCTTTGAACCATTCGCCTGCGGCGGCGGGGCAGATTTCCGCTGAAGCGATGCGCTCGGTCTATCGCGTGGAACGCCTGGACAGCCACACCCAACCCTACGCCGTGCTGGGTTCGCATGCCTCCATATCGCTCTCTCCGGCCATGCAGAATGCGGCATTTCAAGCCAAGCATGTGAACGCGGTCTTCCTTCCCTGCCAGACGAACAAGCTTGGGGACTTCCTCACTTTCGCTCGCCAGGTGGAATTGCGCGGATTCGCGGTGACCATGCCCTTCAAACGCGCCATCGTGCGCGCCCTTGACTGGGTTGACCCGCTCGCGCATCGCATCGGCGCGTGCAATACCGTGGCGGAGCAGCAAGGCCGCTGGCTCGGCTGGAACACCGACGCCGCGGCAGTGGTGGAAGTCCTCACCAAGCGACTGCGACTGGCGGGCAGCCGGATTTTGATTCTGGGCGCGGGCGGAGCGGCGCGAGCCGCGGCCTACGCCGTGCGTGCCGAAGGCGCGGAAGTGGTGATCACCGCGCGGCGCGAGGCGGCGGCGCGAGCCCTGGCGCGCGGATTGGCAGCGCAAGTTGTGCCCTGGGAGAGCGCCGAGAGTCTGGAGGTCGACGCCGTCATCAACGCCACGCCCGTAGGAATGTATCCGCACACCGACGCCGCACCCATTGACTTGGCGCGCCTGCGCGTGCGCGTGGTCTTCGACATGGTCTA
>JASHTZ010000384.1 GCA_030040295.1 Terriglobia bacterium
TATCTGAAGGCGGTGATCTACATCCCGCCGGATTATTCGCAGCGCGTTCTGAGGAATGAAAACCCGCGCGTGGATTTCATCGAAGACAACACGGATACGTTCACGGCCAGCGGAATTTTCGAGCGTATCCAGCAGCTCCAAACCAGTCTGAACGGGCCCACTCTGGCGCCCATTCAAGCGGGTGAGAACCCGGTCTCCAACATGGCCAGTCTGTTCAGCCCGAACCGGCTGCCTTCGAGCATCGACATTCAAACCACCGAAGTCTATCCCTACATCGATTACATCAAGTATTTGCTCGCCGGCTCCATTTCACTTTCGATCTTTGTGACGGCCATGATCGGCGGGGGAATTACCTTCATCGATGACAAAGCCCGCGGGTTGCACGAAGGGTACCTCAGCACCCCTCTCACCAAGGCGGACCTGGTTCTGGGGCTGATCGGCGCGGGAACGGTGAAGGGGATCATGGCAGGGTTGATTCTCACCGGGATTGGAGGACTGATCGCCGGCATTCCGCGGCTGTGGGAACCCGTTCGACTGGTCTACCTCGTCTTGGTTCTCGCCGTGACCTCGCTCACCATGATCAGCATGATGTTTCTGCTCATGGTGCGGGTGAGCGATCCTCTGGTGCCGCGCGCCATTTTCGGCGTGCTCAACACGCTGCTGTTTTTCCCCTCGGGCGCGGTTTATCCGACGGCAGGATTTCCCGTTTGGCTCCGCGCCATTTCCTTTGTCGATCCATTTACCTACGTTGTGGACGCGCTGAAGAACCTGCTGCTCAAGGATACCGGCTTTGCCGGCATCTCCATGGATGTGGCCATTATGACGGGATTTTCTGCTTTGTTGATCACGGGATGCGTTTCACTTTTCAAGCGGCAGATTTAGGAAGGCGCGGTACAGGTTCGCACGGGTGCGGGCGGCAAATGCAAAGCAAGCCCACGGGAAGGAATGTAAAGGTTATGACACGACATGGTTCGGCAAGCCGGCGTGAATGGCCCGCTCTGGCGGCCTCGCTGATTCTTTTTGCATTCGCAAGTACCGTGCAAGGCCAGGTGGGCGCGCCCCCTCCCTCCCCCACACCAGCCAACACCCTTCCACTTTCCGGGCGAAGCGCATCGAGCGGCGGCGTGGTTGCCACCGAAACACCTGTGGCCGGCACAACCACCAGTGTAAACACGTTGAATCCAACAGTTTCTGTCCAGGGTCCGTACAGCGGAAGCGCGGGAAGCACCAAGCAAATTCCTTTTTCCGGAAAGCTTTCTCTCGCCGAGGCCATCGAGCGCGCCACGCACTATAACTTGGGGGCCATCGGCGCCGCGCAAACGGTATCTCAGTCGCGCGGGGAGGCGCGAGCGGCCCGCAGCGCGCTTCTGCCCAATATTCGCGCGGACATTGCCGACACGGAGGAGACTTTCAACCTCCGCTCCATCGGATTCAGCTTTTCCTTTCCGGGCATCTCGATTCCCACCGTCGTCGGCCCCTTCAACGTTTTCGATGTTCGGGCGCGCGTATCGCAAGCCGTTGCCGATTTCACGGCACTCAACAATTACCGCTCGGCGCGCGAGACTGGGCGCGCCGGCGAGCTTTCCGCCCAGGACGCACAGGAAGCCATCGTATTGGCCGTCGCAGGGGAGTATCTTCAGGTGATTGCGGCACAAGCCCGTCTGGATTCTGCTCGTGCCCAGCTTGACACGGCCAAGGCGCTTGACGCCCGGACGGTGAAGCAACTGCAATTCGGCAAAGCCGCGCAGATTGATGTGAATCGGGCCCATGTGGAAGTGCTTCTCGATCAGCAGCGCCTGGTGACGCTGCAAAACGACTTTGCCAAGCAGAAAATCAACCTCGCGCGCATGACGGGCCTGCCTCCAAATTCCGACTATGACCTTTCAAACAAGATTCCCTTCGCACCCGCCCCCGCCCTGAGCGTGGACGATGCTGTCCAGCAGGCGCTGGCAACGCGTGCGGATTTGAAAGCGGCGGAGGCCCAGGTAAAGGCCGCCGAACAGGCGCTGGCCGCGGCTCACGCCGAACGATATCCTTCCGCATCGGTCAGCGCCGACTATGGCGACATTGGCACGCCCTCCGACCTGCGCCCCACCTACACGATCGCCGCCACGCTCAACATGCCCATCTGGATGGGCGGGCGCAACAAGGCGGATATTCAACAGGCCCAGGCCGTGCTCACTCAGCGCCGCGCCGAGCTCGAGGACACGCGCAGCCAGATTGAAGGCGATGTTCGCGGCGCCTACCTGGACCTCGAGGCCGCTGCCAATCAAGTGGATGTGGCAAAGCAGAATATCGCCTTAATGGGTGACACCCTGCACCAGACCCGGGAGCGATTTGAAGCGGGAGTCAGCGAGAACTACGATGTCATCCAATCGCAGGAATCGATGACCGGCGCCGACTTCGATTACATTGACAGCGTTTTCGCCCACAATCTGGCCAAGCTGAGCCTGGCACGCGCTTTGGGAGTCGCCGCCGAAAAACTAAGCCAATTCCTGCCCGTTCAGCCGCAACCTTGAGCCCCACGTCTGGTCTTCGCCGGTTCACACGCCACGAGAAACATCTTTGCTCGAAATTTCTTCCATTTCTCCCGCAAGGGGAGTAATTTTTTTCGTTCGCCAGGGCGTTCCAGTTGAATCTCAACCACTGAGAGGAGAATTCATATGAAGCGACGGACATTCATGCAAAGTGTAGCAGCCGGCGCTGCCACACTCATTGGCGTCAAACCTCAAATCGACCTTCAGGCGGAAACTGCGGGCGCGCTCGAATCCGCTTTTCGCCAGCCGCCCGACGGCGCGCACTGCAAGACCTGGTGGCATTGGATGAACGGCAACATCACCGCCGAGGGCATCACGCTTGATATTGAGGCGATGAAGCGCGTGGGCATCCGCGGCTTCCAGATTTTTCAGGTGGGCACGGGAATTCCCAAGGGTCCCGTGGCATACAGCAGCCCCGAGCGCACGCGCTTGCTTCAACACGCCGCGAAGGAGGCGGACCGGCTGGGCATGGAATTCGACATTATGAACTGCCCCGGTTGGTCCTCCAGCGGAGGACCGTGGATCACCCCCGAATACTCGATGAAGCAGTTCACCTGGAGCGAATCGTTGATTCCAGGCGGGAATCCGGTGGTCGCAGCGCTTCCGCAACCTCTCACCAAGCTGGGATATTATCGCGATGCGGTCGTGCTGGCGTTTCCGGCGCTCGAGGGTGAACGCCGGCCATGGCAACAGACGCTGCGAGCCGCGCGCACCAATTCGGGTCCTGTGGACTCTTCGGCTTTGATCGCGGTCGACCACCCGGGCGGCATTGATGTTCATCCACCCGCGCAAGGCGAGACGGCCTATCTGGAATTGGAGTTTTCGGAACCCTTCGAAGCGCGCTCACTCATGTTTTTCAGCGAACCGACTGCTGGGGCCACCCGCCTCATCCACGGCCCTGGAAGTAATCGCCTGGAAGTTTCCGACGATGGAAGCGAATTCCGAAAAGTTTGCGACGTTGATTGGGGCGGAAGCGGTCCGGAAGCCGTGGAATACCCCGGTTCGGCCACCTTCCCTGCCGTGCAGGCGAAGTTTTATCGCCTCGTCCTCGTTCAGGC
>JASHTZ010000385.1 GCA_030040295.1 Terriglobia bacterium
TGCTTTGCAGGGTTTTGCCTAGCAGCAGGATTTACCAATCTCGTAAACCGAAACAGGCATGGTGCCTGCCCGGCCTAGCGAGGATAGGGGAAGCGAAAGTTGCACCTCATGCAACGAGCCATTCTGCGGCGCTTCAACAATTTCTCATACCACCGGCGGCGTGACCGGTGATAATTCGAACTTCCGCACTTGGGGCAAAGGCGATAATCGTCAACCTCGTCGTCTGGTTCTGAATGGCGGGCTCCCGGCTTTCTTGAGCTTTCCACCGGAGCGGCTTTTTCCTGGGATTCTTGAGTCATTTTCCCGGCGGAAACCTCCACGACGACCGGAGGCTTCTTCAGGGTTTTCGCGATCTCTTGATTAAACTTTTCGCGAAGTTCATCCACCGTCATCTCATCCACGCGGCGTCCCGTTGACGCGCTGTGCTTAAAAACCCGCCAGCGATTGCAGGATGAGCAGCGGCGCAAGCGGTAGCCCAGCATGCTGAATGTGTCGTAGACGAATCCATGATGGACTGACTCGGTTTTTGTGGCCCCACAGCGTGGGCAGGCGCTTGCCATGCCTAATCCTCTTCACCCCGGCTTTCACCCCGCCGCCCTTCTGCGAAAAACGCGTATCGCATCGGGGAAATTCCAACTTGCCTATCTGAGCCCCTGCAGCTATCCCTATCCCTGCCAGGCGCCGATTGGGTATTGACGAGGTTAACTGTTCTTAATTTAGCACAGGCACGTTCGCCAACCAACCTGTTCGGCCCGGCGCTCGCGAATCTGCTGCTAAACATATTCAATTACATTTCAGCCGCTTTGGCCTAAGCTGAAAGGTGCGGTTGGGCTCCTGGATCCCGGGGAGGAAGCAGCATGAAGCGAAAAAATGCGGCGCTTGCCGTTATCATCTTGATGGCCGCGATCCTTGCGGCGGAATGCGGCGAGGCGGCGTTTGCCCGCAGCGCCCCGGAATCCACGACCGGAAAAATCCTGACTCTCAAATTGCGTACTCGCGTTGAGCCTTTCAAGGGAAGCGGCGTCTGGCGCGAGCTCAACTTCGAGGAGCAGATACCGGTCCATTCCGCGGCCATCGTGATCTGCGATATGTGGGACAACCATTGGTGTTCGGGAGCTGCGGCGCGCGTTAACGTGCTGGCGCGAAAAATGGCCCCCATCATTAACCAGGCCCGAGCCGGAGGAATTCAGATTATCCATGCTCCCTCCGACGTGGTGGGCTTCTACACCCACTATCCGCAGAGGATCCGCATGCTGCAAATTCCCGCTGTCAGCCCGCCTGCAAGCTTGAATTTGCCGGACCCGCCCTTGCCGATTGACGACTCGGACGGCGGATGCGACACGGGTGAGAAATTCTATCAGGCGTGGTCGCGCGAAAATCCCGCCCTTACAATCACGGGCAATGACCTTATTTCGGCGAACGGAAAGGAAATTTACAGCCTCCTCTCCCGACGCGGAATCGAATACCTGCTGGTCATGGGCGTTCACGCCAACTATTGCGTCTTGAATCGATCCTTCGCAATCAAACAAATGACCAACTGGGGGATTCACTGCATTCTGGTGCGCGACCTCACCGACTCCATGTACAACCCGAAGGATCGACCTTACGTAACTCATGCCGAGGGCACAGAGCTTGTGATTGAGTACACGGAAAAATACTGGTGCCCCTCCACCCTGAGCACCGATTTGGCTCAGGCTCTCTCACATTAATTCCCCGCTCTGCCTCAGGGTTACTGCGTGATCTGAAAAGTGAAGACTGCGTCCTGGCCGATTTTGCTTCCCGCAGGCGGAGATTGCGTAAGGATGATTCCCTGCGGACTATCGTTGACGGTGACAGGCGTGACATCACCGATCTTGAAGCCGTTCTTTTCCAGCACCGGGCGAACATTGGCGATGGGTTGTCCGATGAACTTGGGACAGAGAAAAGCCGGAGGCTCCTGACCGGCGGAAATCAGCAAATTCACCGTCGGCGTGCGCACTTCTGTGGTGGCAGGAGCGGGATCCTGCTCGACAACCTGGTCCGCATCGCCCGGCCAGGGCAGGACGGCGACGTCTCCCACGGTCAGGCCACGCTGAATAACCGTGATTCGGGCGGCACGCATGCTATCTCCAACCAGGTTGGGTACTCTCAATTGCGGCGGTCCCAGGCTGACGAGCACATGCACGTGTTGCCCCATCTTCAAGGGCGTGCCGGGCGGGGGCATTTGCTGCGCAATCGCATTCACCGGATATTGCGTGCTGTAGATCTTGTCTTCGACCCTGAGCTCCAGGCCCAAGCCGGCGGTCGTCCGTTCAGCGGATTCCAGCGAGACTCCCACCAGCTTCGGCATGTTCTCCTGGCGGCCATGAATAGTCAGGCGGATGGTGGTGATGGCGCTCAGCAAGCCCACAGCGACCAACACCGTGAAGAGGAGAAACAGCCGGAACAGGCTTCGCATGCGGTCGCGCAAGCTCATGGAGCGGATTTTACCATGAGGTCGGGCCTCCGCACGGAAATCTGGTTTCGGTTGCGGTTCCACTCAATTCCCAGCGCCACGGCTGCTTGTTTTCAATAACTTCTGGGGGTATTCCTATAATAGGCGATTTTCTTTTGCGGTCCAATTTTGTAGAATCGCCTGCCGAGCAGATCCAGACTCCAGTTTCGTATTTCCGGTTCCGACTCCCGACTTCCTTTGTTTTCATCAACATCTCCGGATGCACCTCAATTTTGCCATCTCCGCGAACTAATCATCAGGCACAAGTCTTTGTTTTCAACCACTTCTGGGGTAATCCCTATAATAGGCGTTTGCGTTCGGTTTCCTCGGCCTCCATCAGGAGCTTGATGAGGCGCGCCACCTGCCGAAAGGCGGCCCGCTCCGCACTCATGGACATTAGCGCGGAAACAGTGCCGACGCTCCAGGGCTTCTTATTAATTGTGTCGAGCGCCTGTTGCATTTCGATATCCTCCTGCCGGCGTTCGAAGCGGCGCAGGCGCCACTCCGCCACCGCCAATTTTTCCAGCAGTTCCTGATGCGATGGATCGGTGAGGGGCCATTCCTCGCGAATGCTCTGCCGAAGCTTTTCGAATTCCTCTCTGCTCTCTCCGAGCGCCGTGAGGACGAAATCGTCCGACCCGGAGTACTGCCCATGGACCAGGTTGGCGTCGCGAATCCGCGCGCGTCCCTCGGCAGTCGCCGCCCCGCGCGTGCGGCGCCCGTTGGCACGCGCTGCAGCCTTCTGCTTCTCGCTCAACACGCGTTTCTTCATCAGGGACATAGTGGTCCTGCTGATCCCGAAGTTTATCAATAGATAAATAGTATGTCAAGCTGTTTACTATTCAAATTTGTACTTAGCCACGATGCCGTCTTGTGTCGTGGACCTTTGTTGCGCCGCGACGTCGGGGAGGGCAGCCGCTACGTGCATTCCCGGTTTCCTCGGTTTGCCGGGGGTTGCCGGGGGTTGAGTTTGCCAGTGAGGTTTGCCAGGGACGGTTTGCCAGGGACAGACGGAACGTTTCACCGGTTTCTCAAAACGTCGCCCCTAGAAAACACGTATAACGTTCGTCTGTCCCCGCATTTCCCCGCATTTCGAGGGCCGGCCTTACGTGACCTTGGCCTCCAGTTCCTTCACGAGCTCGGGCAATTCTTTAAAGTAACGCCCGTGCGTGTGCCGCACGGCCTCTTCGCTCGGCGCCTCCAGAATCACCACTTCGTGCTGACTGTGTTCGTGGTTTAGCTTTAGCTCGAGGTCAAGTCGCTCATCCTGCGCGGCCTGTCGGTCCGCATCATCGAACTTGCGGAACTGCACCAGTGTGCCACTGGGTCGATCATATTCAATTAGGAAAATCATATCAGTTCACCTTGCGGGGCAAAGCCGCAAACCTTTCGATCCAAGTTTTCATGTCTCTCAGAAGCCTAGCCTTGGCCTCGGTGTATTGGCCAAAGAACTCTCGAAACCGAGGCTGCAGTGACTTGTCGCTGGATATCTGGCGTTGCTTCTCCTCCGCCAACGAGCGACTCCATCCATCAAGATCATCCCCCTCTAATTCCAGCTCGGGAAGGTATCGGATAAGCCTCTCTCGTATCAGCGCAGGGGTGATCTGATTTTTGTCAAGAGCCATCTCCGAAAGCAAACGCTTAACGCGTTCCGGACCCAGCTTCCCTAGCATCATTTCCCACTCTTCCAAGCTGGCGATGTTGCCGGAGGTTACGACCAGCAACTGTTGGGCTCCGGCATCCCCGCCGCCATACTTAATCGCGGGGTCCCACCGGTCAGACATTACCTCAGACAATTGCGCCCAGAGATTTTGCAATTCCGTCCGAACCTGAATCTCGATGGCTCTGCCGATGACCTTTGCGATCACATGCACCGCGCGATAGCCATGGCTAGGCCGGTGTCTCCGGTCCATAACCGTTGCGTCTGCAAACGCGAGGACCAAATCCGCAACCACATGATCTTGCTCCGGAATACCGGCGACCACCAATCGACAGCCAGCGATGTCTTGCATCCGGCTTAGTTGCATCAACTTTTCGCGGCGAAGCTTTTGGACAATCGAACCCTGGGTTTTCCCCCTACCCGTTGGCTCTAACCCGGTAGCACTTCGGACCTTTGTGACGACTTCATCGTAGGCCTCGGTAAACGACTCACGATAGGCGTCGAGTTCGCGCAGATCATTTTCTGAAACGGGTCCTTCCCTGAGCCGCTCGCCTAATCTATCGATTTGACCCTTCGAGGGTGAACTCACGTCGTCAAACCCGTCACCAGCATTTTAGCGGCTTTGCAGACGCACATCAACGCCCGCATTGGGGGTGCGCCGTGGGAAGCCGCGGAAAGTGTGGCGATACTTTTCCTCGTCCGATATTTTAGGCGTATAATCGCCTTCGAACATGGGAAGGGCGAAAATTCTAAAAAGGAGGAACTTCATGCAGACTCGGCTTCGCGTGACCATGGGCTTGGTGTTGCTGGCGCTGGCGAGCACTCTTGCCGCGCAGACGGCGCCGTTGAAAGTCGGCGACAAAGCGCCGGATTTCACCCTGCCCGATCAAAACGGCAAGAAGGTTTCGCTCAGTCAGTTCCTGGGGAAGAACAATGTGGTGCTGGCGTTTTATGTGCTTGCCTTTACCGGGGGTTGAACCAAGGAGCTTCGGGCGTATCAGGCTGATATCGCCAAGTTTGAGCAGTCCGGAACCAAAGTGCTCGGAATCAGCGTCGATAGTTCACCCGCCAACCGCGCCTTCGCCAAGCAAGAAGGCATCGAATTCCCCCTCCTCAGCGACTTTCAGCGAACCGTATCGAAAGAGTATGGCATCCTGAACGAAGAACACGGATTCGCCAATCGCACCACCTTCGTGGTGGATAAGAACGGGGTGATTCAGCACATCGAAAAAGGCAGCGAGGCCATCGACCCGAGCGGCGCGGGCGCGGCGTGCAGCATCTTGGAACACAAGTCGCAGCAATAACAATCCGGCCTTTGGGGAATTGGTGATTTGCTGTTGGTGACTGAAAACTGCAAATCATCAATTCCCTTCCTCCCTCCAATGCCTCTCTTGGGCACATCCCGGAAACCCAAAGTCGGTGACCGCGCCCCGGATTTTTCGCTGCCGGATCAGAACGGCAAACTCGTACAACTTTCCGATTTTCGGGGCAGAAAATCCGTCGTTCTGGCATTTTATATTCGCGCCTCCACGCCGGGTTGAACGAAGGAGATCAAGGCGTATCAGGGTGATATCGCCAGGTTCGAAGCCGCGGGGGTGCAAGTGCTGGGCATCAGCCTCGACACCCAGGAAAGAAACCGCAAATTTGCCGCTCAGACCGGCGCAAGCTTTCCGCTGCTGAGTGACACCGATAAGCGTGTTGCCAAAGCCTACGGAGTTCTGAATTTCACGCACCTCTTTGCCAACCGCGTCACCTTCGTGATCGACAAGAACGGAATTATCCAGTACATCGAGGAAGGCGCCGATGCAGTGGACCCGTCGGGCGCGGGTCAGGCGTGCGAGCTGCCTGGAAAGCGCTAAGTAGAAGCCTGCGGGCCGTTCCTTGAGCCTTACAATTCAGTGATGACCTTGTCGTCCTTCACGGCGGGGATTTCAATTACCATCGTCATGCCGCCTAGGCGGGCGCGGTGAACCACGCCAGCCGCGAAGATCGACACTCCGCCTTTTTTCAAGGTTACACGCTCCACGGGTGAGTTCGCGTCGTTGCGGTATTCCGCCTCAAGCGCATGTTCGGAGAAGTAGACCTCAAGGTGATGGGGGTGGTAGTGCGCGTCCTGCGGCCCTTTCTCGTTGGCGAAGCAGAG
>JASHTZ010000386.1 GCA_030040295.1 Terriglobia bacterium
TGACGGCGAGTATTGTCTGGACAAATTCGATCCCAGCGCAGGTGATTGGCTCGCCACCCCGCTGCACGCGTTGGAGGATCTTGGCCCCGTCCCCTATGGTTACGTCAAATACCGCGCCTCGTTCAATTTTAACGGCGAGCCCAAAATGTTCGTCTCGACCCGCGCCGACGATCAGAAAAAAGTCTTCGTGAATGGAAAATTGGTGGCTGAAGCTTCCAACAAGGAGAAGCTCATCGATTTTCCACTGGCGAATTATGCGCAGGCGGGCGGCAACCTGGTGGAAATTTCCTACGAACTTTTCGGCACTCCAAATTTTGGCGCTAACGTGGGAGAGTTAAAGGGGCTGGAATCCGCCGGCGTCGGGGCGGATCTTGCTTCGGCGAAGGGCCTGGAAAACTGGCAAATTCAGCGCGTGCCGCCGCTCATGCAAGGCCGGGAAATCAACCCCCAAGCGGGAACCTGGGTCCCGGCATCCTTTGGTATTGACGTCGGAAACCTGCCGGTGGTTCCCACCTTCGCCTGGTGCCGCGCCAAGGTGAACCTGCCGCCCATCGACGAAACCTGGAAAGTTCCGCTCAAACTGGTCTTTGACGCCGACTGCGATGCCAATATTTTCTTCAACGGAAAATTTGTGGGCCGTTACGTCACCATCGGTCCGCAGAAAGAGTTCTATCTTCCCGAGCCTTATTTTTCTCCTGCCGGTGATAATGTTGTGACCTTCGTCCTTGCCTACACCAACCAGACGCACCATCTGCGAAAACTGCAAGTGGCGCCCTACGCCGAATTCTCGGCGCGCCGCACGCGCCTGGAATTTGAGTGGTGACCCCGACCGGCCTGATTCATGCTTGTTCGCGGGCGGCAATGAAGACGCCGTCCTCAGCACGAAGGGACGCCACCCGCCCCCCAATCTTCATTTAATGATTTCGCTTGTTTTTGGACAGTGCTAGGATATTCGCGGCCCCTCAATCGAACGGAAGTAATGCCTTCGATATACCACTACTACTGATGGAGGAAAGAACGATGCGCGTCTTAAAGCTTTCCTTCCCTCTTTGCACATTCGCACTGTTGCTGGCGTGCGTCCAGCCGCTGATGGCGCAAACCGGGAAGCTGGTTGTTCATGTCAATCCGCGCGAGGCGTATATCTATGCCGACGGGAAACCCGTCTTGGAAGCGCGCGGTCATCACGTAACGCTCTCGGCAGGGGAGCACAAAATCGATTTGTACAATTACGGCTACAAGCCGGAAACCCGCAGCGTCACCATCGAGGCGGGCAAGACGGCGAAACTCGATGTCACCATGACGGCCGTTCCCGGAACCGTTTCCGGACCCTGGGGTTGCATCACTCTTGAGGACGCCCCACGCGCCGCCGTGCTGATGAACGGCAAGGAGCCCGCCATCTTTTTTGTCGGGCACGGAGATGAATTCAACAACGAGTGGGTTTGGAAGCAGGAACTGGTAGTGCCTCCGGGCCACCACGAGCTGACGGTGGAGGAAGCTGGAAAAGATCCCTGGACGGTCGGCATCGATGTGCAGGCCAACAAGCGCCTGGTGATTGACGCCTATAAGGGCGTGCGCAAGACCGTCGATTGGCCGCGCGGCGACCAATTGAAGTCCTTGCCGCGCTTTTCAGCGGGAACCGCCAGTGCGGAGGTGGCCGTGCAGAAAGTCACCGGCCAGTTCTCCGCCTCGCCCGCGCAGATCAAATGCGGTGATTCCGCGCAGCTCACCTGGTCTTCCGAGGGCGCAGGGAAAACCGATCTCAACGGGTCGGATGTAAGCGCTTCCGGCAACCAGTCCGTCCAGCCCAAACAGAACACTGACTATAAATTCACTGCGGCGGGGCCGGGTGGCGTTTACACCTCTTCCGCCACCATCGCCGTGGACAATTCCATCTCTCCCTCGGTAAGCGTTTCGCCGAGTGAAATTCGTTATCACAAAATCGGCGATCAAGTCGACCAGCAGGGAAACGCCACGGTTAGCTGGTCCGCCGGCAACGCTGACAATGTTTCAGTGGACCCCTTTGGAACGGTCGGGACGAGCGGCAGCCGCGACGTTCCCATCGTTCCCTCCAAGGATTCTGTAGGCCCGATCGACGAGACCGTCACCTATACTCTCCACGCCAGCAACGCCTGCGGTGGGTCGGAGACGCGCACGGCGACGCTGCACATCACCGGCTCGATTGACCTGCCGAAGGCGACGGTGAGCGAAGCTACGCTTGAAACCAAGCTCACCTTCAACAGCATTTACTTCCCCACCAACCTGCCCACCGTGGCTGACCCCCAAGGCGGCCTGGTGCCCAGCCAGGCTGCGCGGATGGAGGACATCGTCACGAATTTCAAGCAGTACTTGCAGATGCGGCCTGAGGCCAACTTGATTCTCCAGGCTCACGCGGACCAGCGCGGCTCGGTGGAGTTCAATAAAGCGCTCTCGCAGCGTCGCGCCGACCTGGTGAAGAGTTATCTGGTGGATCATGGTATATCCGCCGACCGGATCCAAACCCAGGCCCTCGGCAAGGAACACAACCTGACCGACAAGGAAGTCGAGGACTTGAACGCGCAAAACCCCAATGCCACGCCGGAAGATCGCGAGCGCGTGGAGAAGAATCTCGAAGCCTTCCGCATGGCCAACAACCGCCGCGTGGACGTGAGCCTGAGCACCACCGGGCAGTCATCGCAGCGCTTCTTCCCCTACAACTCCGCGGACCTGGATGTGTTGCTGGGCGCAGAGAAACCAGCCGCCCATCCGGCGCCGGCCAAAAAGCCGATGGCCCGGAAACCGCCGGCCAAGCAGTAAATTCTGCATTTCATCGCCGGGGTCGCGCTCGCGGCTCCGGCGATTTTTTTTTGAAGTGGCACGGGCTCCCGTAGCTATGAAAAAACGATCTCACGCAAAGGCGTAAAGACGCAAAGTCACGCAAGGCGGATATCCTTTGTTTGCTTGGCGATGCTTTGCGCCTTGGCGTCTTCGCGTGAGATGTTTTTCTGTTGAGTGGATTTTTCACACACCTTCTCTAGCCCGTGATTCCCCCCATTCGGCATAAGGGCGGCTGCTCTGCTACATATTGTTCCTTCACCCTGCGCAGTTTTGCTTGCCATTTCCCCCCGCTTCATTGCAAAGTGAATAGGCTTTTCCATTCGTCCGGAAATCGCTTATGAACCGCGCACCTCGAATTCGATTCGCCGAACCCGCGCGTCCCGAGCGCTCGCTGGGTCTGGGAGTGATCGGTCTCGGCACGGTGGGCACGGGCACCTTGAAAGTGCTTGCTGAGCATCATCGTGAAATCGAGCGTCGGCTGGGGTGCGGCCTCGATCTGAAAGTCATCTGTTCGCGTAGTGTCCACAAGCGCGATTTTTCGCGTCTGCGCCAGCGCGCCCGGCTGACCACAGATTGGAAAGAGGCGGTTCGCGACCCGGAAGTGGATATCGTCGTTGAGCTGGTAGGAGTTCTTTCCACCGCTCGCGCTATCGCCTTCGCGGCGATGGATGCGGGCAAGCATCTGGTGACCGCCAACAAGCAATTGGTGGCCGAATACGGCGTGCAACTGGTGGAGCGCAGTCGCGTCCACCGCGTGGGTTTGGGTATCGAAGCCTGCGTCGCGGGAGGGACTCCCGTGCTGCACGCCGTGCGCGAGGGCCTGGCGGGCGAAAATTTCACGGCGGTTTATGGAATCTTGAACGGCACCACCAACTACATTCTCACTGAAATGGAGCGGCGCAATTGCTCGTTCGCGGAAGCTCTGGCGGAGGCCAAGGAAAAAGGTTTTGCCGAGCCCGATCCTACTTTCGAC
>JASHTZ010000387.1 GCA_030040295.1 Terriglobia bacterium
ACACCCGAGTACATGTCACCTGAGCAGATTCTGCAAAAGGATCTGGACGGCCGTTCCGACCTGTATTCTCTGGGACTGGTTTTCTTCGAGATGCTCACCGGCGACCTGCCCTTCCACGCCGATTCCCAGGCGGAATGGTTCCTGGCGCAGGTGAGTCAGCCTCCGCCACGGCTTCATGACCGGGCGGCCAGCCTGCGAATTCCTGTGGGCATTGCCGACCTGGTGATGTCAATGCTGGCGAAGGACGTCGCCCACCGTCCCGTTAACGGTGAAGCCATCATCAAGGCGATCGAATCCTGCGAAAAAGAAATTCGGCGCCTTTCAGGACTACCGGGCACGGCCGTTAGACCCGCGGGAGGGAAAGGAACTGGTGAGTGTACCACCATTCCCGCCTTCTTCGAGGGTTGGAAGAAAGGCAGCCTGATTTCGCAGCGTTACAAAATCCTCGATAAGATTGCCGACGTGCGCATGGGGCCCATCTATACTGCCCTCGATTCGGCCGGAGGACAGGTTTGTGCGCTCAAGCTGGTTACACCCTGGAATATTCCTTCTGCCGAACTCATCAATCAGCTTTCCGAGTATTTCCAGCGCATGCAGCGATTCCAGCATCCGCATGTGGCCTTCACCCTCGAACTGGGTCAGGCGGAGGATGGCGTGCTTTTCCTTGTAAACGAGTACGTGCGGGGAAGGAACCTTCGGCAAGTCATCGATCATGAGACCTCAGTGAGCGTCGCGCGCGCCTGCCGGATTGTTTGGGAAATCGCTTTTGCGCTCGATGCCGGCCAGGAGTTGGGAATGATGCACGGCGAGATCAAGCCGGAACACATTGTGCTGACGGGTTCGGCCAAGACTGAACAGACCAAACTCCTCGACTTCAGCCTGGATCGAGTCAAAGAAGCCTTGCCCGAACTCTCCGATTCTGATTTGCCCTCGGGAATGCTTGCCCCGCTTCAATACATGCCGCCGGAGCGAATCACCGGCCAGCCTTACCAGCCCGCCTCCGACATCTATTCCCTCGGCATCGTGTTCTACGAAATGCTCACCGGGCGGAGGCCATTTGAGGGAAACGGAATCGAAATTGCCCTGCGCCAGGTGCAGGAAGCCCCCTTCCCCGTCGAGAAAGTCCGCCCCGAACTGGGAATCCCGCCCAGTGTGGCCAGCCTGGTGAAGAGGATGATTCAAAAAGATCCGATGAACCGCCCCCCGGATGCGCGCACACTGATGGATGAAATCTCCGCCGTTTAGCAGGCCGCATGCAGATTAGCAACATATACCCATGCAGCACCAAAGCTTTTCTTCCCTGGCGCTGCTTCGTGGGTTGGTTCCTCTGCTTGCTCGCGCCACTCGTCTTGTTGCGAATGTCGCGGGCGGCCCAGCAAACTGAGTCAACCGCGGGCCTGATTCAAAGCGAAACGCACCTTGTCCTGGTGAGCGTGATCGTGAAGGACAAACACGGCAAGCCGGTCGATGACCTCAGCCGCGGCGACTTTACTCTGCTCGACAACAATCAAGTGCAAAGAATCGCCCTCTTCGACCGTGAAGGTTCGGGAGCAAATGCCACAATGTTCTCCGGAATTTCAGGCCCCTTAACCTTCACTAACCGACCGCCCGCAGGCGCTCCACCGGTGACGGTATTCCTGTTCGACGAATTGAATACCGCGCTCACCGACCAGGAACTCGCCAAGCAGGATTTTCTCCGATACCTGCGGGAATTGCCTGCCGAGAGTCGGGTATCCGTTTTCGTGCTGGGTGATTCCCTGTTGCTTCTTCACGATTTTTCGCAAGATATGGCATCGCTTCTCGAGGAGGTGAACCGGCATCCCAACCGCGTAAACCCGGAAGTAACGGCGGCCACGTCGCCTCCGCCTTCGGCGAATTCCCTTACCGGCGGCGTAGCGAATACCGCCCAGTGGGAGACGTTCATGCGGGAGTCCGGCCGAAGCTACGTTGACTATACCAAGATAGTCCGCGCCTCACGCACCGCTGAGGCTCTCCAAACCATTGCCGGCCACTTGCAGGGCATCCCGGGGCGCAAAACGCTGATCTGGATTTCAGGCGGATTCCCCATTGAACTGGGTCTGCGAAATGGCCGGAGCGATATACCACAGGGCAACCCGAATATTCGGCCGGCCGGCGCACCAAGCCGCGGCGCCGGTGGAGGCGGTTCGAGTGGCGCGGGCGGCAGCAGAGCAATCGCTCAAAACTCCGGACAAACTTCGCTACAGGGCTCATCAAGCTCGGGAACCTCTACTCCTCAGTTGCCCTACACGGGGATGGGTTTTGAGGATGCAGTGGAGCGCGCCATACGCGCATTGAATGAAGCGGATGTGGGGGTCTATCCGGTCGACGCGCGCGGTATTACCACGGCGGCGCCCTTTCAAGCCAACCGAAGCTCCATTGGGAAAACAGACCGGCCGACCCGGGTAACGTCTTCCCCGGATTTCAATTACGAAACCCTCGAAACCTTGGCGGAAGAGACCGGTGGATTAGCGTTCCACCACATCAACGACCTGAGCGCAGCCATTCGCGACGCCGCCAGCGACGAGAGAGTGAATTATTCTCTCGCCTTCTACCCTGCCGCTGGCAGCCTCGACGGGGCTTATCATCATTTGGAAGTGAAGGTGAATCGGGCGGACGCCAAGCTGCGATATCGGCCCGGCTATTTTGCCGCCCCGAATGCCGCCGTTGCTCCGCCCCTCCCCGAAGCCATCACCAATCCCATTGCGCTGGCGGGCATCGGGTTCAGCATTCACCTCGACCCCATCGAGGGAGGATATCGCGCCTCTGTAACCATCAATCCGCGCGACGTCACTTTTGAACCAAAGGACGGCCAGTGGACGGGCTCGCTTCAGTTCCTGATTGTGGTGGGAAAAGTGGAGCAGCTTACGACCATTCCGTTGAATTTTTCAGAGGCAAAATATCGCGAGATTCAGGGCAAGGGTCTTCTTCTCGGGGCGCGAGTAAAGGCCCCGCCCGGAACCACGGGATTCAGCCTGGGTTTCCGGGATATGAAGTCAGGCAGGGTCGGAACGCTGCACGTGACACTCTGATCTGCTTTTCAATCCGTCGCATTGGTCCCATATGGCACAACCGGCTGTTCGGGCTGCGCCGAGTCCATATCGACGATTTTCCAGCGCGAACCCTCTTTTCTCAATCGAATATTTTGGATTTCGTTGTGGTCGCTGTAAACGTATTCCAGACGCACACGAGCTTCATCAGGATTGGGCCGGTCCGTTATGGTCACCGCCATGCCTTGCACTTTGGAGTTCTGGCTCAAGAGGTAGGATTTGAACTTTGCCGAGGCGTCTTCCCGGGCGGTCGCCGCCAGTTGGTCGCGGAGCGGGCCGGAAAAGCAATCGAGATAAGCCTGAGCGTCACCGGCGCGGGCAGCGTCAAACATGGCGTAAATGCCGTCTTCCGGGCTGGAGGGTGCGCGCCTTGCCGTAAGCGCCCTCCACCCGTTCCACGAACTCGGTATCTGCCAATGATTTGCTCTCAGCAGGGCAATTGCGAATACCACCAACAGCGCGGCCACGGTCACGATGGTCTTGGGGTCAATTCGGCGAATCATTTTGAGGGTGACGCGGAATTATCATCTCTTCCGATGATCGAAAGGTCGAGGTTGCCGCTCGAATCGACAATTAACTTACGCTTTTGGGGAAGGATCTGCTCAATGGCTTCGATATAAACGCGAGTGCTGGTCACTTCCGGCGCTTTGGCGTACTCGGCCGCGACTTCATCGAACCTGGCGGCGTCGCCCATCGCGCGATTGATCTTTCCTCCCTTGTAAGCCTGCGCCGCCTGTTCCATCTGCTCCGCTTCGCCGTGGGCGCGCGGCAGAAGGTCATTGGCGTAGCCCTGCGCCTCGTTCACATAACGAATCGCATCGGCGCGCGCCCCCGCCACGTCGCGGAAGGCGTCAGCCGCGTCGGGCGGCGGCGCGACGTTTTCAATATTGATGCTGGAAAGCGCCACGCCCACATGATAGCTCTGCAAGGATTCCTGAGCGGTGCGCAAGACGTCGTTTTGAATCGCCACCTTGTCGGTGGTCATGATGTTGTCCACGGCAGTGTGCGCCATGCGCCGGGCAAGTTCCGATTCCACCACCGCCCCCACCACTTTGTCCACGTCCGCGGCTCGAAAAAGGAATTCGCGGGGCTCGCTGACCGAATACTGGGCCACGACGCGCACGTTGAAAAGGTTCATGTCACCGCTCAGAAATTCGGAGGCGGCAGGCTGCAAGCGCCCCAGCGGAATGTCAGCCACGTCACCGCCAATCACCGTCCGGCGCAACTGGTGAACCTTGAGCTTGTAAACCTGCTGAATGGGCCAGGGCAGCGCGTAGTGCATCCCCGGAAGAACGCGCGGAGACGACACCGCGCCCCAGGTGGTCACCACGGCCTGCTGATCCGGCGCCACCAAATAAACTCCCCACAGAAGCCATGCCGCGAACACCGCAAGCGCCCAGCGCCGCGCCGGGTGCTTGCGGGGCGTCTCCTTCACTTTCTCCGGAGCTGCCATCAGGACAGAGCTCATTTCGCCCCCGCGTCGCCCTGCGTCAAAACTTTCAGGAAGGCGGAATCGGAATTCAGGATAATCGTGGTCTTATCGTCCAAAACCTTCTTGTACGAATCAAGGGTTCTAACCAATCTGTAAAAGTGAGGATTTTTGGAATATGCCTGTCCGTAGATGCGTGTGGCCTCAGCATCGCCCTCGCCTCGAATGGTCTCGGCATCCTTATAGGCGGCGGAAAGGATTGCTTCCTTCTCGCGGTCGGCGTTGGCGCGAATCACCAGCGCCTGCTCCTCACCTTCCGCCCGGTATTGCATGGCGATGCGTCCGCGCTCCGCTCTCATGCGGGCGAAGACGCTCTGCTTGTTCTGTTCGGGAAGGTTCAGGCGCTTGATGCGCACGTCCACCACGCGGATGCCATACTGGTCCAGGGCGGTGAGGTCGGCCTGCGTAGTCAACGTATCGAGCATCGCGGCTGCTTGCACCTTGTCCGCGGACGCCGAAACAAGCGATTCCAGGTCGAGCGTTCCGAGGGCCGCCGACAAACCCGACCAGATGATGTCATGGAGGCGCATTTCCGCTGACGCCGTGTCGCCCACGCTGCGCAGAAAGCGGTCCGGATCATCAATCCGCCAGGCGACATAGTTTTCAATCACTAAATTCTTTTTGTCGCGCGTAAGGAATTCTGACGGCCGGGGATTGTAAATACGCAGCCGGCGATCGAAGCGCAGGATGGACTGGAAAGGCCACTTGACGTGCAACCCGGCATTGACCACGGTTCGAACCGGGCGGCCAAACTGCGTGATGAGGGCGAACTCCGTTTCCCGCGTCGTATAGAACGTCATATAGACGAGCAGAAGCCCGCCGGCAATGACTCCAATCCGGATTTTCTTTTCTCGAGTCATGGGTTCCCTACTCCGGCAGAGGACAGGCCGTTGGGGAGCACGATTCCGTCGCGAAGCAGCATCAATTGGCGCCGGCCGGCCCTGCTGTCGATAATCAATTTTCTCTTCCCGGGCAAAACTTCCTCCATGGTTTCGAGATACAGCCGCGTCTCAGTGGCATCCGGCGCGGAACGAAAGGCTTGTTCGGCAGAAAGGAAGCGGCTGGCGTCGCCTTGCGCGCGAGTTTCGCGTCCAAGGCTGTAAGCGCGGGCATTCTCGAGCGCCGCGCCGGCGTTGCCTTTCGCCAGGGCCAACTGCTCGTTGCGATATCCTTCCGCCTCATTAATCAGGCGGTTCTTCTCCTCAAACGCGTCGGACACCTCGCGAAATGCATCCACCACCTCCAGCGCCGGATGCACGTCTTCCAGTTTCACTTCCAGAACCTCCACGCCGGCCCCATACCGGTCCAACCGGTGCTGCAATTCCTCGCGCGCCCGCTCTTCGATCTGGCGCCTTCCCTCCGTGAGCACGGCATCGAGCGGAGACGAGGTCACCACCGATTGCACTACGGATTCCGCCGTCGCGCGCACCGTGGCATCGCCGTCCAGTTGCCGGAACAAAAA
>JASHTZ010000002.1 GCA_030040295.1 Terriglobia bacterium
GGCGGAGGAACTTGAGGAGGAAGCTCTGCCGTATGAAACGCGGCCCACCGGCCGAGGTTCCAAGAAATCGTCCGGGAAACAAGGAAGGAGCCCCGAAGGGGCGCAATCTCCACAGCAACAGCGCCTGCCGGGAGTGGAGTGAGTTTGGTTCTCGGCTCTCAGTTTTCGGCACTCGGAAAGGACGTCCTTAGCGAGAACCGGCAACTGACAACCGGCAGCTTTTAATTATCAATGGCCCGCCAACTCCAATCCGACAAGATCCTCTTCGCCGCAGTGGTGGGCCTGGTACTTTTTGGCGCGCTCATGGTGTTCAGCGCTTCGGCGGTGATGGCCGCAGATCGCTACAACAACGCGGATTACTTTCTGGTGCGGCAACTGGCCTGGGCCGCAGTCGGAATGATTGCGGTTGGTCTGCTGATGCACCTGGATTACCGGCGGCTCGCGAGCCCGCTGGTAATTTTTCCGGCGCTGGGAATCGAATTCGTTCTCCTGCTTCTGGTCTTCTTTGTGGATCGCAGCCACAATACGCACCGGTGGTTCCATCTGGGGCCGGCAAGCTTTCAACCTTCGGAATTCGCCAAAATTGTTCTCGTGCTCTTCCTGGCATTTTTCCTGGACATGCGCAAAGGCGAGGTGAATGACTGGAAGCACACCATCGCGCCCATCAGTTTGATTGCCCTCTTCATGGCATTGCTCGTTCTGCGCGAGCCGGACCTGGGAACTACGCTTGCCCTGGGCTTGATCCTGGCTGCCATGTTGTTCGCGGCAGGGTTGAATCTGCGGTATTTCGTGTATGCGGGGTTTTCCGCGGTGCCGGCGCTTTACTGGGTCATCTTTCACTCTGCTTACCGATACAACCGCGTTCTGGCCTTTTTGAACCCCTACGCTGACCCGCTGGGCAAGGGGTTCCAGATCCTTCAATCCTACATCGCCGTGGGAACCGGCGGGATAACCGGGCTGGGTTTGATGGAAGGCAAACAAAAGCTTTTCTTCCTTCCCGAGCCGCAGACGGACTTCATTTTCGCCGTAGTGGGAGAAGAGCTGGGGTTAATCGGAACGGTTGCGGTGGTAGCCGTGTTCGGCCTGATCCTGGTGCGAGGATTGCGGGCAGCCGCGGCGTGCAAGGACGACTTTGGGCGCCTGCTGGCCATTGGATTGACAGTGATGATTGTCGGCCAGGCATTGGTGAACATGAGTGTGGTGCTGGGATTGCTTCCTACCAAGGGCATTCCCCTGCCGTTTGTGAGCTACGGAGGGTCGTCGCTGCTGGTGAATTTGATTGCGGTGGGGATCCTGCTGAATATTTCTCAGCAGGCTGCTTGAGCCAGTCGCGCGCCGAGGGCAAAACAGTCTTACGCCAAGACGCAATGTCGCAAGGGAACGCAAAGAAAAGAAATGTGGGGATCTCAGTTGGCGCTTCTTTGCGTCTTAGCGTCTTGGCGTGAGATTGTTTTGCAAAGGATCGCAAAGGGTTGTGGGCGAGACTGCGGAAAATGACATCCGGAATCAAGGTCCACCTGCCCGCATCCTGATGGTGTCGGGCGGAACGGGTGGGCACATTTTTCCTGTCTTGGCGGTGGCAGAAGAATTGCGCAGGCGCGGGGGAGTGGCGGGGCGGCCATACGAAATTGAATTCGTGGGCACGCGGAGGCCGCTCGAAGCGAAGCTGATCCCCGCGGCGGGATTCTGCCTGCACGCCGTCGATTCGGCGGGGCTGAAAGGTATTGGGGGCCTTCGGTGGCTGCGAAATTTCCTGGTGTTGCCACGCACGGCGATCGAGGTGGCGTTAATTCTGAAAGAATTTCGGCCCTGCGTCGTGGTGGGCATCGGCGGCTACCTGGCAGGGCCGGTGATGATGGACGCGGCGATTCGCGATATTCCCACGGTACTCATTGAGCCCAACGCGCGCCCGGGGTTCACCAACCGCCTCCTGGCGCCCATGGTGCGAGCTGCGGCGGTGGGATTTGCTGAAACTGCCGAGCTCTATGGGACAAAAGCGCACATAACCGGCCTTCCCGTGCGCCGCGCATTCCTCAATATTCCTCCGAGGAATAGCGCGCAACCCCTCACAGTTTTGATTGTGGGCGGAAGCCAAGGCGCAAAGGCTATGAACCGCGTGGTTCCAGAAGGCATGTCTATGCTGGTCCGCCATCTCGGCAAGCTGAGAATCATCCATCAAACCGGTGAGCGTGACTATAATGAAGTTCGCCGGGCTTATCTGGAACGAGGTGCTGAAGCCGAGGTCCACGCCTTCATTGATGATATGCCGGGAATGTTGGCCCAGGCGGATTTGGTGATTGCACGCTCCGGAGCGACAACCGTGGCTGAACTTTCTGCGGCGGGGCGTGCATCCGTGCTAGTTCCTTTTCCCGGCGCCACGGACCAGCACCAATTGGAAAATGCGCGTGTCATGGAGAAGGCTGGAGCAGCGCGCGTGATTGTTCAATCGGAATTGACGCCCGAGCGGCTCGTGGCGGAATTACGGGGCTTGATGGCGAGTACCGGGACACTCGACAAGATGGCCGCGTGCGCGCGACGTCTGGCGCGTCCAGACGCGGCAGAGCGAATTGCCGATCTTGTGGAGGGCTTTGCACGAAGATCATAGGGGCGACCCTCGCCCTGCGGGCGGCGAGTCGCGGCCGGCGTCGGATAAGCGCAGCGCCCGCAGTTGGAGGCGCGAATTTCGGTGTTTTGGAACTACGGACCACGGACAACCAATAGATGTTAGGCAAAATTCGCAAAGTTCATTTCGTCGGCATCGGCGGCATCGGCATGAGCGGCATTGCGGAGGTGTTGCTGAATCTGGGCTTTCAGGTTTCGGGCTCAGACCAGAAGGCCACGCCGGTCACGGACCGCCTGGCAAGCCTGGGCGCGCGGATTTTCGAAGGTCACGCCGCTGAAAATGCTGATGGTGCGCAGGTGGTGGTGGTCTCCACCGCCGTGCCGCCGGACAATCCGGAAGTTCAGGAGGCGCAGGAGCGGAAGATTCCGGTGATTCCGCGCGCGGAAATGCTGGCGGAACTGATGCGCATGAAGTTCAACGTGGCGGTGGCGGGAGCGCACGGGAAGACCACCACCACATCCATGATCGCAGTCATGGCCGCTGAGGCAAATCTTGATCCCACGGCGGTAATCGGCGGACGGTTGGACGTTTTCGGCTCCAGCGCGCGCCTGGGCAAGAGCGATTTGATGGTAGTCGAGGCGGACGAAAGCGACCGCTCATTCCTCTACCTGCTGCCGTCGATTGCCGTAGTCACTAACATCGATCGAGAGCATTTGGACTTTTACAAGGACCTCGATGAGATTGCCGCGGCATTCGTTTCGTTTATGAACAAAGTGCCGTTTTACGGCGCGGTAGTGGCGTGCACGGACCCGCCCTGGGGCGCGCTCATTCGAAAGCTGATGCCCCAACTGCGCCGCCGCGTGGTGACTTATGGGATGGATTCCGTGGCCGACGTTCGCGCAGTCGATTGCGAAATCGGTTTGAACTCAGGATTCAACCTTGTGGTGGGATCGCAGCTTTACGGCGGCATTCAAATCAACGTTCCCGGCCGCCATAACGTGCAGAATGCCGTAGCGGCGTGCGCCGTAGGAGTGGAACTGGGCCTTAGCTATGAACAGATCCGGCAAGGACTGGCGCGGTTCCGCGGCGCGGACCGGCGGTTTCAAATTAAGGCGGAGATTCATGGCATCACCATCGTGGATGATTACGGCCACCACCCCACGGAAATCCGAGCCACTCTCGACGCCGCAATCTTCCGCAATGCGAAACGGGTAATTGCCATTTTTCAACCCCACCGCTACACCCGTACCAAATTCCTGATGAATGAACTTGCTGGCAGCTTTGCGGGCTGCGACCGGGTTTATGTGCTGGATATCTACGGGGCAAGCGAAAAGCCCATTCCCGGCGTGACCTCCGAGCGGCTGGTGGAGCGGATGCGGGAGCTGGGAGTTTCGCAGGCGCGCTACGCGCCGTCGGACAAGGAAATTGTAAAAGAGCTGGTTCGCGATGCGCAGCCGGGAGACCTGATCATCACCATTGGTGCCGGCAGCGTTTGGAAGACGGGTGAGGCGCTGGCGAAGGCGCTACAAGCCAGACCCGATTCATAATTATCGTGTCGGTTCTTGCGCGCCGGAATCTGGGATCGACGGGTTTAAGCAGATATCCTCACATTGCAGACCGAATTGGTGGAAAACTATGGAGATGGTTGATCGGGACACATTACCCATTCAGGATGACCTCGACTCGGAAGAGGAATCCCCCTATCTGCGACGGCAGAAATCGCTCGCGGTCCGGCGCAGCCGGTTTTCGCGGCGGTTTCGCATGGCGCTGTTTATCGTTGGCGTGCTGCTCCCTGTCGGTCTGGCGGGTTATGGCCTGGCGACATTTGCGCTCACCTCTCCCATTTTCGTGCTAAATTCGCCCGACGACATTGTGGTGGAAGGAAATCACTTCATTTCACGGGAAGAAGTTCTGGGTGCCTTGGGAATACCGCTCACGGGGGATCTCAAGTCCGGGACGAACGTATTTCACTTGTCTTTGGAGGCCCGCCAACGGGGCGTCGAAAGCTTGCCCTGGGTGCGTAGCGCATCCGTAACGCGCATTTTGCCTCACGGACTTTTGGTGCACGTCACCGAACGAACTCCGGTTGCCTATGCGGATGTCGGCGGGCACGTGAGCATGGTGGACGACGAAGGGATGCTGCTTGAAAAGCCCGACAGCGGAACCTTTGATTTTCCTGTACTCTACGGTTTAGACACATTGGCCAGCCAGGACGAGCGCCGCGCCCGCCTGACGCTTTATTCCCAATTCATGAAGCAATTAGAGGTGGAAGCGCCGCAAGCCGGCTGGACGATCTCAGAAGTTTACCTGGCGGACGGAGAGGATCTCAGGGCCTTGCTCATTCACGGCCAGCAGACGGTGGAAGTACATTTCGGCCAAAAGGACTTTCTCAACCGATTCCGGAATTTCCTGAACCTGCTTCCCGAAATCGAGAAAACGGATGCCCAGCCCGCTTCGGTGGATTTGCGTTATCGCAATCAAGTGGTGGTGGACGCCCGCACGCCCGCACCGTCCCATGAACGCGATGTTCCCCCGAATGACGGCGATGGAAAGGAATGAGATTGGCTCGCAAGAACCAGTTGATTGTCGGGCTCGATTTGGGGAGCGTCAAGACCAGCGCGCTCGTGTGCAGCCCGAACTCGCAGGGGAAGCTGGAGGTGGCAGGCCTGGGCGTGGCAGAATCGAAGGGCTGGCGCAAGGGCGTAATCGTGAATCTCGATCTCACGGCGCTGGCCGTGAAGAAAGCCGTGGAAAGCGCGGAGGCTGCCGCCGGGATTTCGATAGATTCCGCCTATGTGGGAGTTGGCGGCGCGCACATCAAGGGCGTGAATTCCCGCGGGGCAATTAACCTGGGAAAAACTCCCACGGCCACCCGCGAGGTGGATCGCGACGATTGGCAGCGGGTAATTCAAACGGCGCAAGGCATCACGCTTCCGCCCGACCGTCAATTCCTGGAAGTGCTCCCGCAAAAATTTCTGCTCGATGCGCAGGATGGCATTCGCGATCCGGTGGGGATGGTGGGTGCGCGGCTGGGCGTAAACGTTCACTTGGTGACGGCATCCATCTCCGCTTCGCAGAATGTGGTGACGGCGGTGAACCACGCGGGGGTGGAGGTATTGAGCACGGTTTTTGAGCCGCTCGCTTCCAGCGCCGCCTGCCTCACAGCCGATGAGCGCGAGCTGGGCGTGGCATTGGCGGATATCGGCGGCGGCACAACCGATCTGGTGGTTTATCAAGCGGGCGTAGTTCGGCACACGGCGGTCATTCCCGTAGGCGGCGAGCATTTCACCAACGACATCGCAGTGGGGCTGCGCACGCCCATTCCCGAAGCTGAGAAGATGAAGAAGGCGTGGGGGGAGCGCGACCTTTCAAAGCCTGCTGACACTCTTTTGGATGTTCCGAGCGTCGGCGACCGCCCGTCCCGGGTGGTGAGCTACGCGATGCTGACGGAAATTATCGAACCGCGCGCGACGGAGCTGGTTGAACTGATACGGGCGGAAGTCGGCCGCTCAGGTTGCGAAAGCCAGTTGGGAAGCGGAGTAGTTCTGACGGGTGGAGGGGCGAAGGTGGGAGGGTTTGTGGCACTTGCTGAGGACATTTTGGGAATGCCAGTGCGGATCGCCGTGCCCACAGGCCTTGAGGCGATAGGCACGACGCTCCCCGATCCGTCTTTTTCGGCGGTTGTAGGCCTGGCAATTTACGGTTACCGCCAACGTTTGTTGCGCGACGCCAAGGAATCATCGGGCTT
>JASHTZ010000388.1 GCA_030040295.1 Terriglobia bacterium
CTCGACGCCCTGGGCACTGAGTGAAACCTTGGCGATTTTGTCCGTGGTGAGATAATTGTGGACGATTCCCACTAGCGTCGCCGTGTCGCCCTGGTTCATAAAGCGCGGCGTTTCCAGGCGCAGGATCAGGTTCTTGCGCGTAATGACCTTGGCCACCACCTGGCCCACCAGCGTATCGCGCGTGACAGCACGCACGGTAGCACGCCAGGTGGTGAGTGAATCCGGAAAGCTAAAGGAAGCACGCGCTTTGCCGTTTGCGCCGGTTTCAATCGCCGGCAGCCACTCGATGGTATCGGGAAAATATTTCCGGACTTGGGGCTGAACCATCTGCGGGTTCTTGAAATCCGCCAGCCGCGTGGGCCCGCGAAGCAGGGCAAGCTCCATTTTGTGCCGCCCGGAATATCCCATGAACCAGTAAGTGGTGGAAAATTGGGTGAAGACGCTGTCCCAACCCCGCGCGTAAAAAATCTTTTCGGGGGGATCGATCGCGTCAGGACGAATGGCGTAGATCGCTTCATCTACCACACCCAGACTCAACTCGGCGCTCACGGGTTTACCCGCCGAATCCTGCGCTGTGAGGGTATAGCTTACTTGTTCGCCCGGACGGTACTCGGGTTTATCGGTTTCAACTGTGACCTTCAGCACCTTCTCGGTTGCCGGCACGGAGATATCCTTCGATCTCTCGATGAGTTGCTCGTTCTTAACGAAGGCTACGTTGAGAAAGAAGTTGGGTTCGAAGCGCCCCTCGATGGGAACGTCCACAGTCAGAGACTCCCCGCCGGCGGAGTGCAGCGCCCAGGTGTATACCTGCTGTCCTTCGGTGGTCACCAGGACCTGGGCGCCAGCCACGTGAGTGGAAATCAAGACGTGAGCCGTATCTCCCGGTTTGTAGGAATGCTTGTCGGGAAAAATGTCGATTCCGCCCGCCTCACTCTCTTCTCCCGGTGATTTCACGTTGGAAATCCAAAGGCTCGTGGCAAAAGTCGCTTGGCGCTGATTGTGATCAGTGCTGGAGGCGTGAATTGTGAGCCATGGAACCTCTGGAATAACATAGGCAAAATGGGCAACACCATGTGCGTCGGTGGAAATGCTCGCCTGAGAGATGTCTTCTTCCTGCCCGCGGAAGCCCCACGAGGTGTGAGCGGCGAAATTCAACTGAACGCTTGTGGAAACGGGGTTGGAGTCATAATCCAGCGTGTGAATGATGACGTCAGCCTTCTGGCCGGGCGCATATACGTAGCGATCCGTTTCCACGAGCACGATGACGGTGGAGTAGGTGACGGCCACAGCGTGCCCACCCGTGATTTCGCGATTGCTCGCGTCCGTCACGTGAGCTTCAAGGCGATAGCGATGGTCATGCCTCTGCCGATCGACATCGGTAGGCAGCGTAACGTGCAGCACTCCGTCCGCATCGAGTTGCCCGGCGCCCTGGCTGACCTCCTGCCCGAAATAATCCTCGTTGATGTTCCCTCCACCCTCGTCGCCTTCGAAATCTTCATCACCCCAGAGGATCCGCCAGTAGGGAAATTGGTAACCTGAACGAAAGAGTGAATATTTCACGCGGCCGCCCGAAACGGGAGCGCCAAAATAGTAGCGGGCGCTGATGGTGGCCTGAATGGTTTCTCCCTGGAGGTAGCGCGCCTTGTCGGTGGAAACGGCCACCTCAAATTCCGGTTTCTTGTACTCCTGCACCTCGAATGAGCCGTACAAGTTCTTCGCGCCGATGTGGGCCGTAATGCCATAGCTGCCGAGCGCCGCCAGCGGGCCGAGAGTCAGCGTGCCATGAAAGGTTCCATAGGGTGACAAGTCTAATTTTTGCTGATAAATGATCTTTTGATTGGGATCGGCAATTTCCACGGTGAGGGGACTGGGGACGTCCAGGCTGTACTTGCCGCCCGCCCGGGCCCGCACGATGCCTTTGAAGTCCACCTGGTGCGTCGGCCGATAGACCGGGCGGTCCGTATAGATATAACCAACGTAATCGGTGGCGGAGGTGTCCGAGAAGAAAAAGGGCTCGACGCTTGTGGCGGCAACATCCTGTCCCGCAGTGGCCAGCATGATGGCGTTGTCGACTTTGATCTGCGCAAAAGTGGATTGAAAAACGCCGGAATTATCCGTCGTGCCGCGTGCCAGTTCCTGGTGATTGTTGAACACGACCGCCGTGGCTCCTTCAACCGGCATTCCGGAATCACGGTGCGCCACGAAGAGCACAACCTGGCCCGGAGAGGTTTTCGAAACCAGCGTCAGGTCCGTGACCATCAACAAGGTGTAAGCGCGAAGCTCGCGGTGGGCGACTTCAACCAGATATAAACCCTTTTCGTGCAGGTCCACGGGGATTTCCTGGTACTCTGTGCCGCGCGTCTTGGGAACCACCTCACGCCACCCAAGGGCCAATTGCTGTGAGTTCAGGAGCGGCACCTGCGCGTAGGATGCAACGTCGAGCGGAAAGCGCCGCAACTTCTGATTCCGGACGCGTGCCGCATGGTAGCGACGGCGCGTCTCAAAGCTCACCTGGGCGCGGAAGAACTGGCGGATGCTGCCGCGCAAATCACGCTTCCATTCGTGAAAGAGCTCAAGCCAGGATTTTTCCCGCGCCAGCCCGGCTTTTTCGCTCCCAAAAGAATGAGCGTCTTTTAGCTTCGAAAAAAATAAGATGGGATCTTTGACTCGATAGATGCGGAAGTCCAAATGATCGATCTGGCGGAAGCTGATCCAGACTTTCGGTTCCTGGGAAGGCGCGTAAGTCTGACGTGAAGATACGGTGAAAGAGGGTTCCAGGGAAGCGGGTTCTTCCTGAGCGCGCGCGCCGTGCGACGCGACGAGCAAGGCTGTCAAAACCAAGAGAGCCGCGAGCACGATCCCTCCCTTTTCATGGTCAAATCGTCGCGACATATGCGCATCGAGAGCCGGCAGCAATGGTCCGTGCCGATTTTCATCTGCATCTCAACGCAAAATCTCCATTCGATAGACACCCAGGAAATTCGGATTGCTGAGGAGCGGCCGCCAATGCCCATCCGGGTGCTCGAGCAGAGTCTCTGCCCGCACCTCGCGAACCTCGCCAAGATGGCCACTCAGGTCGCCGGTGTGATAGACAATCCAATCCGAGCCCTGCGGCTGGTAATGTGACTTCCCGACAAAAATCATGGTATGGAAAGGCTCATGCTGCACGGGCTGATGGAAGAACAGAAGATCGCCGGGCCGTGCGGCGCGAAGGTCGCGCGAAATCAAGTACGTGTTGTAGCGAAGAAGCGTGGCGCTGTCGGCAAACTCCGAGAATGCGCCCTGCTCGAGGTCTCCCGGAGCCAGCGGGCCGGGCCGCACGCGGAATAGTTTCTCGCGAAGCGGGCCAAAAGGATAATGATGGGCTGCGATTTCGCCAAAGCCGGGATCGTAGGGAAGTCCGGCACGCTCCCGCCAGCCGGGCGAGTGGGCCTCAAGGGCGTTACGATACGCAAAACGGACCAGCGCGGCGCAGTCCTGAATCTCCGCGCGCCCCTCGGGCGCCGACGCATAGTATTGCGTCTCTGCCAGGAACGTAAACCAGCGGGTAAAGTTCTCGCGGTCAACTACGCTTTCCAGGCGGGCGCCGTCCGGGAAGCCATCACCCAGGCTGTCCGACCATGCCGTGCCCGGTGAAATCCGGTCCGCCGCGCCCGCGCCATTTGCGGCAGCACGGTTGTCGGCCAAGCATGATGCTTGCGCAAACCCGCCCGGGCGATGGAGCCACAGTCCGGCCGAAGTCAGCAGCGCTGCGAGCACCGCACTAAGACTGCGAAAGAAGCCAATGCGCGAAGGGCCTTGAAAATATGATCGAATTGGCGTTTCCTTCCCAAGGCGACGGATTGACGACATTCTAAATGTTGCAAACACTCCACGCAAGGCCCTCGACACGAATTAATTTGAACTGGTCAGGAGTCGCGGCAATAATAAGAAGTCCCGCATCGGGACGAGGAGAAGAAATGCTCGAGAGAAAAGTGTGGTGGGCAGCGCTGGCCGGCGCGCTATTCCTGTTCACGGTGCCGCTCACGGCAGCGGAGGTTACGATTGAGGGTGGGCCGATGGATTCGGGATTTAATAGCGGTACCCTCGCCATGATTCACGCCACTGTTCACGGTCTTTCCGGTCAACCGAA
>JASHTZ010000389.1 GCA_030040295.1 Terriglobia bacterium
CAAGAATCAGCAGGACCGAACCCACGGTGCCGCCGATACTCATCGCTCGCAGCGCCGCGTCGCTCGAATTCAACCACGCGAGCGTGGGAAAAAACCAGTAACGCTCCGCGCCCACGCGCGCTTCCACCATTTCGAGAAATCCCCGGGCAGGTAAAATTCCGTTGCTGCCCATCAATCCAAGAATTTGTAGGGCGAGCGAAAGGAACGCGAAGAAATAAGCCACTCCAAGCAGGCGCATAAAGAGCCAGGAAGCAAGTGAGAACGTCGGCCGCTCAAAATGCTTTCCCCAGAAAATGCGGGTGAGCCGGTAAAGCGGATTCCTGTTCTGCGCCACAAATCGGTAAGACAATTCGGAAACAGGCGCCACCCCGGGAACGTGCAGATAGACCCAGAGCATCCAACCGAGTCCGGGAACCACGGCGAGTGATTCGAAAACGGCGTGCGCGGCCCTCGAAACCTGGCCGTCCGGACGAATCAATTGGACGGAGCGCGCGAATTCTTCGCGCGGAATCTGCGGGAATTCTGCCGCCGCCTGCTGGTAGGGCGCATATTGAATCCGTTCCCCAGTCAGCGCCCTCCAGCGCTCGATCCAGAGGCGGCAGAAGCTGCAATCGCCGTCGAAGACCAGAGTCGGTTTGCCGGAAACGGGCGAATCCATATCTTGAATCCTGACGAACGGCTGCTGCGAGACATCTACACGCGGCGCGCTGTTATTCTAATTGAGTTGAAGGAAAGATTCTCGCGGCCGGTCGCAGCCTGCGCGCGAGATAATATTGTGGATATTCGAAGAATCCCCCAGTCAAATGTGAAGCTGCTCAACCGCCCGGCGGATGCTCGCGTGCTGAAGGAAACTGGTCACAGGCAAAACTCATAGCTTCCTGATGGTCGCGGATGCGCCCTTCGAGCTGGGCATCTTCCACGGCCCGCAGGATGATCTTGAAAATCGGCCCGGGTTTATACCCGGCGGCGATCAAATCTCTGCCGGTCAGCAGGGGCACGGGCTTGATTTCCTCCTCGGGCGTCTCTTCGAGCATCCTTCGCGCCATGTCGTAGTTGGTCAAATCGCGATGGCTTGACAGGCAGTCGAGCCGGTGCAGCTCCAAGTGCTCTTCAAACCCCTCCATGCGGATAAAGCGAAGCTGCGTGGAGCGCTTCATGCGGGGAAAATCCTTGAAGCGCAGGTGGTGGCGCACCAGTTCGACGATGCGCGTGGTCTCGCGCGCGGAAATGCGCAGGCGGGCGCAGATCTCCTCCGCCATTTTCGCGCCCACTTCCACGTGATTGTCGAAACGGATGCGCTCGCGGACCGCGAAGGTAGGCGGCTTCCCGACGTCGTGCAGGAGCACGCCCAGCGCCAGCGTCGGGGTAGGCCGGCACAGCCCTTCCAACATCATCAGCGTATGAATCCACACGTCGCCCTCGGGATGAAATTCCGGCGGCTGCTCGACGCCCTGCATTTTTTTGACTTCAGGCAGCACTTCCGCAAGCAGGCCCGCCTCATCCAGCAACTCGAACCCGGCGCGCGCCGGCCCCTCGGTGAGAATTTTGATGATTTCATCGCGCACGCGTTCGGCGCTTACGGAATGAATCTGCGGAGCCAGGCGGCGAATGGCTTCAAGCGCCGCCGCGTCCAGCTTGAAGCCGAAGCGGGCCGTGAAGCGCACCGCGCGCAGCATGCGCAGGCGATCCTCGCTCAGGCGTTCGGCGGGGTCGCCAATGGTGCGCAGGCGGCGCGCCCGGATATCCGCTTGCCCATCCACGTAGTCAATCACGCGCTCACTCAACGGGTCGAAAAGCAGGCCGTTGATGGTGAAGTCGCGCCGCCGCACGTCCTCCTGCGCGGTCCGCGAGTAGCGCACTTCCTGCGGATGCCGCCCGTCAGGGTAAGCGCCGTCGCTGCGGAAGGTGGCCACCTCCACGTTCCCTCCCTCGCGCGGCACCATCACCACGCCGAACTGCGCGCCCACGGTCAGCGCATCGGGGAAAAGACGCACCACCTGGTCGGGAGTGGCGGCCGTGGTGATGTCGTAATCCTTCGGCGCGCGGCCCATCACCATGTCGCGCACGCACCCGCCGACGAAATAAGCCTCAAACCCTTCGGCCCGCAGCCGGCGCACGATTTCTGCAGCGTCCTGGCGCTTCGCGTCCATCGAGGTCTATTACAACCGAGCCGGCGAGTCTCCGCAAGAAGGAATCGGAAAGGACAGTAGGCAGTAGGTGGTAGGCAGTTCGTAGTAGGCAGTTGGCGGCAGGCGGTTGCCAGTCCACTGGGTTCACAGGGGTAAAGGTGGGGGGGGACGAAAAGAAACGCGGTAGTTCGTCGGCTGACGGACAGTCCAAAGCGCCTCGCTCAGCGGGGCACGGGGATTTCGAATTCCGGTTTGCGAGCCCGCACAGGGCGACGCTCGTAGAGCGCCGCTACAGCCGGCCCGCCCAGGAATTTATGCTGAGAAACCACTCCCCTTCCGAGCTGCTTGAAGATCCAATTTGAAAATGTTAGAATATGAGGATGTCTTCACATTTGGGGCTGGCGCCGCGGCGCCAACCGCAGCAGCAACGTGGACGGAGACGAGTGGACGGCCTGCTGAGCGCCGCAGCCTGCGTGATTGCCGAGCAGGGCTACGAGGCGGCAACCATGTGCGCGATCGCCTCGCGCGCCGATTCCGCCATCGGCTCGTTGTACCAATTCTTCCCCAATAAGGAATCCGTAGTCGATGCGCTCCGGGCGCGATACGCGAAGGAGCTCGAAAAACTGTGGGCATCCCTCGCCGCAGAGGCGAGGCGTCTGAAGGTTGAGGATCTGGTATCCCGCCTCATTCAATCGCAGGTCAATTTTGCCGAGCGGCACGCGGCCTTTCTTGCCCTTTTCGATGCTCCGCCGTCGGTGAACACGTGGCGCCGGCGCCAGATTATTCGCGGCCGGATCGCCCGGGTCATTCTGAAGCGTAATGCCCGCCTGCCGCGGAATGAGGCGTTTCGCATCGCATCCGTCGTGCAGCAGATTTTGAAGGGCCTGCTGACGCTCTACGCTCGGGCTGATAGAGCCGAGAAAAGCGTCCTGGTCAGTGAGTTCAAGTCAGTTTTAACCGGATATTTGATACCTAAGCTAAAAACTTAAGGGCTATCGATCCTCATCCAGCAACACAGAATACAGGCTGAAGCTCAGCCTGCGCACGGAAAGGAGAACCGATTGAGCAGCACTCGCAGTATCTCTTGGAGATCGACCCGTCTCCAGCTCAGCGCCCTGATGATCCTTTCATGCGCCGGATGCGGCCAGAAAGTATTGTCGCAATCGCCGGCTCGCCCTCCGGAAGTGGAGGTTGCCAGCGTGGTCCAAAAGGATGTTCCCATCTATAGCGAATGGGTGGGCACGTTGCAGGGTTACGTGAATGCGCAAATTCAACCGCAGGTTACGGGGTATGTCATCAAGCAGAACTATCGCGAAGGTACATTGGTTCACAAAGACGATGTGCTTTTTGAGATTGATCCCCGCCCGTTTCAGGCGGCGCTTGACCTGGCGAAGGCCCAGCTCGCGCAGGCGGAGGCCCAGCTCGGGGCTGCGGCGCTCAATGTAAAGCGTGACATCCCCGAAGCGCAGGCTAAGGCGATACCTCAGAGCCAGTTGGACAATGACACCCAGGCAAAGCTGGCGGCGCAAGCTGCCGTCGAAGCCGGTCAGGCTGCCGTCGAGCAGGCCCAACTGAATCTTGGATATACCCAGGTACGATCGTTGATCGACGGGATCGCCGGCATTGCCCAAGTTCAAGTCGGCAACCTCGTCAGCGCCACGGCCGTGCTCACATCGGTTTCGCAAATCAATCCCATCAAGGCATACTTTCCCATCAGCAGTGTGGAGTATTTGAAAATTGCCGGACGGGTTGGTACTGTGGGGCTGTTTTCCAGCTCCACCCCCATCCCGCTGGATCTTATCCTGTCGAACGGCGAAACGTATCGCTCGAAAGGAAGGATTCTCTTTGCCGACCGGCAAATGGACTCGCAAACCGGAACCATCGAGATTGTCGGGGCGTTTCCGAATCCGGGCAACATCCTTCGGCCGGGGCAGACGGGCCGTATCCGCGCGGTCACAGAGCTGAAACGGGGGGCACTCCTCGTGCCGCAGCGCGCCGTGTCGGAGCTCCAAGGCGGCTACCAGTTGGCCGTGCTTGGCCCGGGCAACAAGATTGCCGTCCGCACCGTCCAGGTTGGAGAGCAAGTGGGAAGCATGTGGATCATTAATCAGGGGTTGAGTCTGGGCGAGCAGGTTGTGGCGGAGGGAACGCAATCCATACGCGAGGGCATGGTCGTGACACCGAAACCCTATACTCCGCCCTCCGAGGGAAACTGATTCATGTCGAAGTTCTTCATTAACCGGCCCATCGTGGCCATAGTCATTGCCATCCTGACCGTGATCGTGGGTGGGATCATTATCTTTACCTTGCCGGTCGCGCAATTCCCCAGCATCGTTCCCCCGGAAACCAAGATTCAGGCCACCTTTGTGGGTGCCGACGCGAATACTTTGGCGCAATCTGTCGCTACGCCCATCGAAGAGCAAATGAGTGGCGTCGATAACATGAACTACATGTATTCGGTAAACGCCACCGCCAACGGCCAGACGACCATGATCGTCGATTTCGCCGTCGGGACCGATCCGAATACGGACCTGATTCTCTCTCAAATGCGCGAAACGCAGGCTGCCGCGCAGTTGCCCTCGCAGGTGGCGACCTACGGCGTTACCGTGCAGAAATCGACTTCGGCGCCGCTCATGCTCGTGGCCCTGTATTCGCCGCACGGCACCTACGACGCCCAATTTCTCGCGAACTACGCCTACATCAACCTCAACGACCCCATCACGCGCGTTTCGGGCGTTGCCAACGTTCAGGTCTTTGGCGCGGGCCAATACGCCATGAGGATCTGGCTGAACCCGGACACGCTCGCCCGGCTGGGGATCACAACCTCTGACGTCATCAACGCAGTCGAGTCGCAGAACACGGTGAACCCCGCCGGCCAGCTCGGCGGCCCGCCCGGACCGCCCGGCCAGGAGTTCACCTATTCCGTGCAGGCGCAGGGACGCCTGGTGACGCCCGAGCAGTTCGAAGACATTGTGGTTCGCGAGAATCCGGATGGCGGCGTGGTGCGCGTCAAAGACGTCGCGCGGGTCGAACTGGGCGCGCAGTATTACACGTTAATGGGGCGTCTGAATGGAAAGCCCAGCGCCGTAATCGCCATTTACCAGTTGCCGGGCTCGAATGCGGTGGACACGGCAGCAAGGGTCAACGACCTGATGTCCCAGCTCAAAAGCCGGTTTCCCAATGACGTGGCGTACGTCATCTCCCTCGATCAGACGCGCGCGGTGACCGAAGGGATGAAGGAAATCCTGATTACGCTCCTCATCGCCCTGGGGCTGGTCATCCTGGTGGTTTACATTTTCCTGCAAGGCTGGCGCGCCACGCTGATCCCCTTGCTGGCGGTCCCCGTTTCGCTGGTAGGCACTTTTCTGGTGTTTCCTCTTTTCGGGTTTTCCATCAACACGCTTTCCATGTTTGGTTTGGTTCTTGCCATTGGCCTGGTGGTGGATGACGCCATCGTGGTGGTGGAGGCCGTCGAACGGCATATCGAGGAAGGACTGGCTCCCAAAGACGCCGCCATTCGCGCCATGGAGGAAATCTCCGGCCCGGTGATCGGCATTGCCCTGGTCCTCTCTTCGGTGTTCGTGCCGACAATCTTCATTCCGGGCATCACCGGAAGGCTCTACCAGCAGTTCGCTATGACCATCGCCATATCCGTGGTCATATCGGCGTTCAATGCGCTCAGCCTCAGCCCGGCGCTCGCCGCATTGTTGCTGCGACCCAAGCCGAAGCCGGCCGAAGGAAAGCGCCGCGGGATCCTCCGGTGGTTCTTTGATGCCTTCAACCGTTATTCCGACAGCTCCACGCAGAGCTTTGTGCGCATGTCCGGCGCCATGATTCGAAAAGGCGCCCTGGTGCTGGTGCTGCTTGCCGCCTGCGGAGTCGCCGCGGTTTTATTGGAGCGCCGGATTCCCTCCAGCTTTCTGCCCGACGAGGACCAGGGCTACGCCTTCGTCAACATGCAGCTCCCCAATGCGGCCTCGTTGGAACGCACGGACGCTGCCGCCCGAAAGGTTGAGAAGATCCTCGCGGACATTCCTGGAGTTGAGTACACCACCAGCGTCATCGGCTTCAGTCTGTTGAGTTACGTGCAGACCAGCTACAACGCCTTCTTCTTCGTAGTTTTGAAGCCCTGGAGCGACCGGACGCAGAGGGACGAGCAGTATCAGGCCATCAAATTCCGCTTAAATCAGGAGCTGGCGGGGCTTCCGGAGGGAACGGTCTTCAGTTTTGCTCCGCCCGCGATTCCCGGCGTCGGCACCTCCGGCGGTTTCACTTTTGTCCTGGAGGACCGCGGCGGGCATGATGTTCCTTACCTTGCCGCCAACATCAATAAATTCGTCGCCGCGGCCCGCAAGCGGCCGGAAATAGCGGGCATCAGCTCTTCGTTCCTCCCCAGCGTGCCGCAACAGTTTATCGACGTCGACCGTGATAAAGCACTGAAGCTCGGAGTGCCCATCGCGGACATTTACCAAACCATCCAGACGTTTATGGGCGGCTACTTTGTGAATTATTTCAACAGGTTCGGAAGGCAGTGGCAGGTCTATGTTGAGGGAGCAGGCCCTTTTCGCACCAACCCTCAGGATTTAACCCGCTACTACGTCCGCAACAACCGCGGGGAGGTGGTTCCGCTGTCGGACCTGGCCCGGTTCGTGCCGCGCCTCGGCCCCGAGTTCATCATGCACTACAACGAGTATCCGGCAGCGCAACTCAACGGAAGCGCCGCTCCCGGCTACAGCTCGGAACAGGCAACGGCGGCCCTGGAAGAGGTTTTCCAGCAAACCATGCCGCACGAAATGGGCTTCGACTACATGGGCATGTCTTACCAGGAGCAGATGGCGCGGAAAGGCATCCCCGCCTCCGTCATCTTCGGCTTCTCGCTCTTGTTCGTCTTCCTAATCCTGGCCGCGCTCTATGAAAGCTGGTCGCTGCCGTTTAGCGTTCTGTTGAGCACGCCCGTGGCGGTCTTTGGCGCATTGGCCGCACTCTGGCTGCGGCGCGTTGTAGAGGGCGCCTACCTGCCACCCTACATGGTTCAACTCGAAAACGATGTGTACGCGCAGATCGGCCTGGTGATGCTGATTGGCCTGGCGGCTAAGAATTCGATTTTGATCGTGGCGTTCGCCAAGGAGGACTACGAGCGCGGCATGTCCCTGGTGGATGCCGCACTGACCGCCGCCCGGGTTCGCCTGCGGCCGCTGCTGATGACCTCCTTCGCCTTCATCCTGGGTTGCGTGCCCCTCTGGGTGGCCTCCGGGGCCGGCTCTGTGGCTCGCCAGGTCATGGGGACGACGGTGATCGGCGGCATGGTTGCGGAGACCTTTATCGGCAGATTCTTTGTTCCAGCGATCTTCTGCGTGGTGGAAAAGCTAGCCGGGCTGAAAAGAACAAGCGCGCTTGCCCCATCCTCCCAGGGCGGAACGCCGGCGGGGAGTGAAGGATGAGGAAACTACCCATCTCCCTGGCGGGGTTCTGCCTGTTCTCAGCCGCCTGCACCATGGGTCCAAATTACCAAAGGCCCAAGGTGGACGTCCCCGGAACCTATCGCGGACCGGCCGCAACAGCGCCCGCCCAGCCTCCCGTGGAATCTTTGGGCAATGAAAAGTGGTGGAGCGTCTTTCACGATCCGGTGCTCCAGCAGCTTATCCGCACGGCATTGCAGCACAACTACGACGTGCAGATTGCGGCCACCCGCGTTATTCAGGCGCAGGCCCAGCTCGCCATCACCCGCTCCAACCAATATCCCACAGTGAGCGCCGGTCTAAGCGGCTTGCGCGAGCGTGAGCCGAAAGTCAACTCATTCTTTCCCGAGTACGACATCAACACCGGCGAATTGAACGCTTCCGTCATCTGGAATCTTGATTTCTGGGGTAAATACCGGCGACAAACCGAAGCCGCTCGAGCCAGCTTGCTGGCCACCGCATGGGGCCAACGCGCCGTCATCACCTCCGTCGTCTCCAGCGTGGCCACCGCGTATTTCCAGCTTCGCGAGCTTGACCTGGCACTGGAGATTTCCCGGCGCACTCTGAGCTCGCGGCAGGACTCGCTTCGGCTTACCCAGGTGTTATTCGATAATGGTTCCGCCTCCCTGCTGGATTTACGCCAGTCGCAGGAATTGGTAGACACGGCGGCAGAGACCATCCCGGATCTCGAACGGCAGATCCAACAACAGGAGGATTCCATCAGCGTTCTACTCGGCGAGAATCCCGGAACGACCCCGCGCGGCGCGTCCCTCACGGCGGAGCCGATGCCCGCAACGGTGCCTCCGGGGCTTCCTTCTGAACTTCTGGAGCGTCGCCCGGACATCCGCGAGGCGGAGGCAAATCTGATGGCCGCCAATGCCGATATCGGAGTCGCCAAGGCGGATTTCTTTCCGAATATTCCGCTCAGCGCTACCGGAGGGCTGGAGAGTTATGCGCTTGACCGTTTCTTTTCATTCTCCCAGGCAGGGTTGTACAGCGTGTCGGCTTCGGCGACTGCAACCATCTTCCAGGCAGGAGCTCTCCACGCCGCCGTTCGATTGACTCAGGCACAAGAACAACAAATGCTGTTGACCTACGAGCAAACCATCAAGGAAGCGCTGCGCGAAGTTTCCGATGCCCTCATCGCCTATCAAAAATATCAGGATTTCCGGAAGCAACAAGAATCACTGACCAGCGCCGCGGCCGATGCCGATCAGCTCTCGAGTGTCCTGTACCGCCAAGGCGGCGCCAGCTATTTGCAGGTGCTGACGAGTGAAACCAACTACTTTGCGGCTGAACTTAACCTTGCCCAAGCCCAGTTAAATGAACGCCTCGCCCTCGTTCAGCTTTACAATGCCCTGGGCGGCGGCTGGCAACAGTAAGCCTGGCTACCGTTCAGAGAGGAGCCCGTCGATATGCTTAGACTCGAAGGAAAAGTCGCGGTTGCGCGCCCCGACGATATTGCGCAAGCAGCGTTATTCCTGGCCAGCGATGCATTGCGCATGATCACCGGCCAAAACCTGGTGGTGGATGGGGGGCTCACGGCGGGCTGGGCGATCGCTGCCGTCCGCCCGGACCGCGAAGTGTTTTTCAAAACCTTTCAGGACAAGCGATCCGCCCAATCGGCGTAGGCAGAACGGGGCAGCGCTCCTCCAATTTCTGTAGCGGCGATCTATTGACCGTCGCTACAGACCACTAACCACAATCCATTCAGTTTTAGTGGTAACGGATCTGCGTCTTGGCATTCAGAGGGATGAGGGTGAAATCAAATTCTTCCAGCGCCTCATCTTTTTCGGTAATGACGAGGAGGTATTTTCCGATCTTGGCAATCAGTCCCGCGGATGTAATCTTGGAGCCCACGAAGCCGTTGCCCGTGCGCATGTCGTCAAAGTCAGGGAGCTTGCCGCGAGTCGTGCTATGTGCGTCTTCCCAATCCACTTCTCCGGGACGGAATCGCACTCCGTGAATCAAAACACCCTTTGCCTTGGCCATGAGCGCTCCATACTATTTGATGCCGGACGAACTGGCACAGGGCGGCCAATCCAACCTTATAAGGCTAACGGCCATTTGGGATTGTTGCAAGGGTTAAGTTCGGAAAAGTTGGAGGGTATCCAAACCGAGTGAGGCCGGAAAGCTTACAACGGATTGACAATAAACAAGTTATTTCGAAGCACCTGGGCCGTTAGGCCAACTGTCATCAAATTTGCTGGCGAACCACCCATCTTGCCGATAATTCTTTTGATTTTAATAGGATACAACGTGAAACTCGATTCAAATGGCTTGTTGGGGCGGTCGGCGGTTTTATCTATTCTGGAAAAGCCTGCTACTCACAGTTCTGCTTTCGGTTGGGCAGGCGCTGGCCGATCGGCCCATTGCAAAGGGAAAATCGCCTACGCGGGTTTCACTCCCAACTCCAGGCTGACAATCGTCACGGCGTTGGCGTCTCCATCTTTGGCGTTGTTGTGAACCAGGACGGTATTCCAGCCGTCCTTGATTTGCCCTGCGTCCAGCACAAAGTTCAGCCCCAGGTGATCGTCCGTATGTTGAGTATAAGGTCCAACCGGGAACAACATGTCTCGGGTCTTGACCCAGTTGAAGACCGGCCAGTTCTCGTTGAAGCTCACTCCGATGCGCGGCGGGTTGGGGTGATTCTCAATCACCACCTGCGCGATCAGTTGCAGGTTGCGGCCGGGCGGCTCCGCGCACATGGAGAGGTGGAATTCCTTGCGCCATTGCGGCCGCAGCGTGGCGGGCAGTTGCTCGGGAAGCTCCACCACGCGGGTCATCCACGTGCTCGGGGTCGAGAGGCAATAGTGTTTGGGCTTTCCCCGCAAAGTGGCAAGATCGTCGGTCCCCTTCAGCGCGGAGTAATCGCAACGCAAACCCGGAAGCCTTACGGAATCGGTGCAAAAGAAGTTGAATTGCTCGATGCCGTGAACACCCATCGCCAGCTTGCCCGCCGCATTGGCCCACTGCATGGGAGCGCTGGCAGCCATCATGCGCAATCCGGATTTGAGCGCCGGCACGTCTGCGGGCTTGGGTGCCGGGCTGAACGGTCCCTGCGCAAATCCGTGAACCCAGTTGGGCGCATCCTCCACGACACCGTAAAAGACCACGTCAGAGCCAAGCTCCTTCCGCAACTGGTCATAGGGCACGGCCCAGGTGGTCTGCCAGATGCCGGAAAATCCGATGAAGTCCACCAAGCCGGCGTCCACCTGCGCCTTCACATCGATTCCCACGCACTTCAGGTAACCGAGGTCCGGCGGAATGCGCAAACCCAGCGGCACGGGCCTGCCGATGCGCCGCCCCCGCGCTTCGGTAAGGCTGCGCACCTCGCGCATCCAGTCCACCATCATGTCGATCTGCTTCTGCCCGGCCACGGGTTCGCAGCAGAAGGGCTGGCGCAGCCAATCCAGCTCCAGGCCATCGAAGTCGTAATCCTCCATCCACTCGCGGATGTTGGCGAGCATGAACTCCCGCACTTCCGGAAACTGGTAATTCAACGCCATCCAACTGATGTGCGGCGAATCCTGCGGGTCCATGGCGCGCCCGGAGAGCCGATACTTGGCCTGCTTGAAGAGCGCGCAATTGAAGTGGCTGCCTTCCGGGTTCCCCGCCCCGTGCATGTCATTCATGCGGCACGAAACCCAGGGGCTGACTCCCAGTGGACGGCAGGCCCTGGAGGTCTCCGCCAGCCAATCCACGCCCTGGTCGATCAGATCGAGATAGAGATTGAAAAACTTCACCTGTTGATCGAGGTACGCGTCCATCTTGTCGGCGGGCGTACCGATGGCAATTGCCTGCCCGCGAAAAAACTCGCGGTCGCCGCGCTTGTAGCCGTCGAGAATCGTCTGCAGCTTCTTGCTGGGATACCATGCCACCTGGGCATTCGGGTTGATCAGGAACGTGTCGACGCCGCTGCGCGCGAGCAGTTCAACGTATCGGTGAATGGCCTTCGCGCTGTAAGGCCCGCCCTCGGGCTGGTACAACTCCGGGTTGTAAAAGTAGACGCAACTGTCTCCGTTGAAGAGATTCCGGTGGCGGTCAAGCTCTCGCCGGCCGGGCGTTACCGGCAAATCCTTCGTGGCCGTTCTCGCTGTGGAGCCGGCAAGCAGCGATCCGGCTCCCACAACTTGAAAAAGCTTTCGACGGTTCAATTCGTTTCCTCCTTAACCCGGATTATTCATGAATTTCCTGGAGCCATGGCGGAAAGAACAAGGTTTCACACAGAGGCCACGGAGTTCAAGCACAGAGAACAAGGAGACGTCTCCGCGCACTTCTCTGTGTACTCCGTGATTCCATGGCGGGACGATTCCAACGGTGACAGACTCCGTGAACTCTGTGTGAAACGCTTTGGAATTTGCTCTTCGCATGGTCATTTCATGAATAAACCGGGTTAAACGTGCCTGGGGCAAATGCAAGCTGTAGATTTGAGTTGAAAACCCGGAACCTCGCGTTAATCGTTGGTGCTGGGGTGCGGCCCCTGAAACTCCGAGCAGCAGGGCGCTTGCACGGGACGGAATTCCATCAGCTCCACGCGCGTGAGGTCCGGGTCATAAAGGTTAAGCTGCCATTTGCCGTCGCGTCCGATTCTGGCCTGCTCGCGGTCGGTGGGCTTCCAACCGTGCGATTCGAGTTTCGCCGAGGTCTGCCGCATGTTCTCGACCCCCAGCGAG
>JASHTZ010000390.1 GCA_030040295.1 Terriglobia bacterium
ATCATGTCGCGCTTGGAGAGATTGCGGCAGCGGCTGACGGCGACGGCGAGTTTTTTCAATCCCAACCGGGCGGCAATGCCCGCGTTCAGCGCCGCCTTCGACACAAAAGTCAGAGACGTCCGATGCAGCGCGCCGCCAAGGCTGCCAAACATGGGGCGATAGAACACCGGCTGCGGCGTAGGAATTGACGCGTTGGGGTCTCCCATCACCGACCAGGCAATCATTCCGCCTTTCAGGACCATTTCCGGTTTGACTCCAAAAAAGGCCGGCTTCCACAAGACCAGATCGGCAAACTTGCCGGCCTCCACAGAACCGATTTCGCCTGAAATTCCATGCGCAATGGCGGGATTGATGGTGAATTTGGAGACGTAACGCCGCGCGCGCAAATTGTCGGAGCCGGCAGGCTCGCCCGGCAGAGGGCCGCGCTGCCGCTTCATCTTGTCCGCCGTCTGCCACGTGCGGATGATCACTTCGCCGATGCGCCCCATCGCCTGCGAATCGGATGACATCATGCTGATGGCACCCAGGTCGTGCAGAACGTCCTCCGCCGCGATGGTTTCCGCGCGGATGCGGGATTCCGCAAAGGCAATATCCTCCGGAATCGAGGGGCTCAGGTGGTGGCAAACCATGAGCATGTCCAGATGCTCGTCAAGCGTATTGACCGTAAAGGGCATGGTGGGATTCGTCGAGGAAGGAAGGCAATTCGGTTCGCCGCACACCTTGATGATGTCCGGAGCATGGCCGCCTCCGGCGCCTTCCGTGTGATACGTGTGAATGGTCCGCCCTTTGAAGGCGCGAATTGTATCCTGCACGAAACCAGCTTCGTTCAGCGTATCGCTATGGATCGCCACCTGGACGTCGAACTCTTCGGCAACTCCCAGCGCGCAGTCGATGGTGGCAGGAGTGGTTCCCCAGTCCTCGTGAAGCTTCAAGCCGATTGCTCCCGCTTCAATCTGCTCGCGCAGGGGAGCAGGGAAAGAGGCATTGCCCTTTCCCAGAAAGCCCAGATTTATCGGCAGGCCATCCGCCGCCAAAAGCATCTGATGAAGGTTGGCGGGGCCGGGCGTGCAGGTTGTGGCATTGGTGCCGGTGGCGGGGCCGGTTCCGCCGCCAATCAACGTGGTAATCCCCGCGGAAAGCGCCGTCTCCGCCAGTTGCGGGCAGATGAAATGCACGTGCGAGTCGATGCCGCCGGCAGTCACGATTTTTCCTTCACCGGCGATGACCTCAGTTCCCGCGCCAATCACCATTCCGGGCGTGACGCCGGACATGACATCCGGATTTCCAGCCTTCCCGATGGCAACAATCCTTCCGCCGCGAATACCAATGTCCGCTTTAATGATTCCCCAGTGATCGAGAATTACAGCGCCGGTCACGACCACGTCGAGGGTATTATCGGCGGAAGTCGCGCGGGAGGATTGGCCCATTCCGTCGCGAATCACCTTTCCGCCGCCGAATTTCGCCTCCTCGCCGTAAACGGTCAGGTCGCGCTCAACTTCGATAAACAGATCCGTATCGGCCAAACGGATCCGGTCGCCGGTGGTCGGGCCATAAAGATCAGCGTATTGTTTGCGGGGAATGCGCAGAGTCACGAGGAGCTGTCCTGAAATCCGGAACGCCGGGCTTCACTCACTGCCCTTTCGCGGGCAGATTCGCCGGCAACGCCGTTCGTCAATCCGTTCAATCCGTACACGGCGCCGCCTCCGGCGATGGGCACGAGGCTCACAATCTTTTCGCCACCCGGCTCGAATCGCGCCGCAGTTCCGGCGGGAATATTCAACCTCATGCCAAAAGCCGCACGCCGGTCGAAGCGGAGCGCCCGGTTAGCCTCAAAGAAATGGAAGTGGGAGCCTACTTGGACCGGCCGGTCACCGGTGTTGGCGACGCTTATGGAAACCGCAGTTCGACCGGAATTTGCGATCACGTCTTCGTCTCGAAGTTTGTATTCTCCCGGAATCATTGGGAATCCGTGTGCAATTATTTGCTGCCAGCAAAAACCCGGCTCAACGAATTGGATTGTGGACCGTAACCAGTTTGCTGCCGTCGGGAAAAGTCCCTTCCACCTGAACTTCACCCAGCATTTCCGGGACTCCTTCCATTACGTCCTTGCGCGCCAGAATTGTGGAGCCGTAATCCATCAGTTCGGATACCGTCCGGCCATCGCGAATGCCTTCAAGCAATTCCGCGGTGATCAGCGCCACAGCCTCAGGATGGTTCAGCTTAAGGCCTCGGGCGCGGCGCCGCCTGGCAACTTCAGCAGCGGTGAAAATCAGCAGTTTGTCGATTTCTCGCGGAGTCAGATGCATCGGTCGTCATGCGCCCTGCGCGCGAAATGGGTCGCACGACTCTATTTCGCGGTTCTCGCTGCTTTGGGTCATTCAAGCCCGGCACATTATATATGAAATCTTGCCGCGAAGGATTTTCTAACCGGCGGTCTTGCGCCGTCGCTTGACGAAGTCAACTCCTCGCCGCAAACCGTGCTTTTCGCAATTAGACGCTCAGATGGGCCCGCACAACGTCGTCGGTAAGCTCGGCGATGGTTCCGGAAGCAACCCGCCGGCCGTTGGAAAGAATGCTGAACTCGCTTGCCACGCGGCGAGCGAAGGGCAGTTTCTGTTCGACCAGGAGCACCGTGAGCCCTTCCTCTTTATTCAGTTTCAGGACAACGTCGCCGATTTCATGAACGATGTTCGGTTGAATTCCTTCTGTGGGCTCATCGAGAATCAGCAGTTTCGGCTCGAGAACGAGGGCGCGGCCAATGGCGAGCTGCTGCTGTTGGCCACCGGAAAGGTCGCCGCCCAGGCGCTTGAGCATCTGCTTCAAGACCGGAAACAAGTCAAAGACACGCTCCGGAAGCGATCGAGATCCATTTTTGCGGACGCCCAGCCCTACGCGGAGATTCTCTTCCACGGTCAAGTGTGAAAAAATCTCCCGCCCCTGCGGGACATATCCAATGCCGACTCTGGCCCGCTCGTTGGCCGGCCGATTGAGCAGTTCGACTCCCTCAAAAGTCACCTTGCCGGAGGAAGCCGGCAGCAGCCCCATGATGCACTTCAGCAGGGTGGTTTTTCCCATCCCATTACGGCCTAAAACGCAGACGCGCGAGCCGACCGGCACGGAAAGGTTTAGATCCCACAAGGTGTGGCTGCCGCCATAGAACTGATTGAGACCCTCGATCTTCAGCAAGCTTATACCCCGAGGTAGACGTCCTGGACGCGGGGGTCGTTTTGGACCTGATCCATATCGCCTTCTACCAGCACGCGCCCTTCGTGCAATACGGTAACACGCCGGGCGATGGAGCGGACAAAATCCATGTCGTGCTCGACGACCAAGACGGAATGCTCCCCCGCGAGCGACTCCAGCAGGCGCGCCGTGCGCTCGATTTCCTGCGGCGTCATGCCGGCAACGGGCTCGTCCACCAAAAGCAACCTGGGCTCCTGCATCAGCAGCATGCCAATTTCCAGCCATTGCTTCTGGCCGTGCGAAAGGGAACTTGCCAGCGCCTCCCGATGTTCGGCAAGGCCGATGATTTCCAGGACGTCATCGATTTTTCTTTCCTGCGCGGCCGTCAGTCGAGCGAACAGCGTCCTCAGGAACGATTTCTTGCCGGCCAGGGCCAATTCGAGGTTTTCGATGACGGTAAGGTTCTCGAAAACGGTCGGCTTCTGAAATTTTCGCCCGATACCGGCCTGCGCAATTTCCGGCTCCGACATGGAGAGAAGGTTCAGCCTTTGGCAAAACTTTGCGGAGCCTGACACCGGCCGTGTCTTGCCGGTTATGACGTCCATCATCGTCGTCTTGCCGGCCCCATTCGGCCCGATGATGCAGCGCAACTCTCCCGGCTCGACGTGCAGCGTCAGCTCATCGAGCGCCCGGAACCCGTCAAAACTAACTGTCAACTGTTCGATATGGAGTATCTTGTCGTTCGTACTCATTTTTCTGCACCTCGGTATTATTTTGGGATGGGAGAGAAATTCGCCCTTTCGTTCCGATTCTCTCGGGCATCAATCCGATGATGCCCCGCGGCAGGAAGATGGTGACCAGCACGAAGAGCATCCCGAGGGCGTAAAGCCAAACCTCGGGAAGCGAGCTGGTGAAATAGGTTTGTGCGTAATTGACCAACACCGCGCCGACAACCGCGCCGTAAAGTGTGCCCCGGCCGCCCACGGCCACCCAAATGACAACTTCGATGGAATTCATTGGGGAAAATTCACTGGGATTGATGATGCCCACCTGCGGAACGTATAGACCTCCGGCGATGCCGGCAATAATGGCTGCAAAGACGAAAACCCACAGCTTGAACGATTCCACGGGATAACCAAGGAAACGCGTCCGGTTCTCTGCATCGCGAATGGCCCGCATCACGCGGCCGGCCCGAGACTCAACAATCACCTTGCAGGCCAGATAACTTGCTGCCAAGGCGACGGCGGTAATGACCAGCAGAACAACATGGACCCGGTCCGAGTGGAGGTCGAAACCAAGAATGTCTTTGAAATCGGTGAACCCGTTATTGCCCCCGAATCCGGTGTTGTTGCGGAAGAAGGCCAGCATCAGGGCATAGGTCAGCGCTTGCGTGATGATCGCGAAATACACTCCCGACACGCGGGAACGGAAGGCAAACAACCCGAACGCCAGGCCGAGCAATGCCGGTACAAGCGCCATCATGAAGAGGGCAAACCCAAAATGGTTGAAGCCATACCAAAACCAGGGCAGCTTCTTCCAATTCAGAAAGACCATGAAATCCGGCAGAATCGGATTGCCGTATACGCCCCGCGGTCCGATCTCGCGCATCAGGTACATGCCCATCGCGTAGCCCCCGAGCGCAAAGAAAGCCGCATGTCCCAGGCTCATCAGCCCGCAGTACCCCCAGATCAAATCCATGGACATCGCCAGCATGGCGTAGCAGAGGTACTTGCCGATGATGGTGAGGCCGTAGGGTCCCAAGTGGAGGCTGGAGGAGGCGGGAACCGCCTGGTTGAGGATGGGCACCACGACCACCACCACAGCCAGCATGGCGAGAAGCCACTTGCCCCCCAGGTCTTTCCGTAAATTGATCCAGGATGTGTGGCCGGTCACAGTTGCTGTTCCTCCGCGACGCGCCCCGCCTGCGGGAAGAGGCCGCGAGGCCGCCTCTGAATGAACAGGATCAACGCGACAAGCACGAAGATTTTAGCCAACACGGCACCGGCAAAAGGCTCCAGAATTTCATCGACGATCCCCATGGACATACCGCCGATCATGGTGCCCCAAAGATTTCCCACACCACCAAAGACCACCACCAAAAAGGAATCGATAATGTACGATTGCCCCAAGTTCGGGCCCACATTCGTCAACTGGCTCAATGCCACACCGGCCATGCCGGCAATTCCCGAGCCCAGACCAAAGGTCAAGGCATCGACCCACTCGCTGCGGATGCCCATGGCTTGGGCCATGGAGCGGTTTTGCGCCACTGCGCGGATCTCCAGGCCCATCCGCGTAAACTTGAGCACCGCCAGCAGCGCCACAAAGACGATCACCGTGAAGATCATGGTATAAAGCCGATTGTAGGTAATCGAGAGGGCGTCGTTCACCTGGAGCGTCCCGCTCATCCAGTTAGGAGTCTCCACCGAACGGTTGAGCGCGCTAAAAATCGAGCGCACAAGCTGCTGAAGGATGAGGCTCACGCCAAAGGTGGCGAGCAATGTCTCGAGCGGCCGCCCATAGAGCACACGAATCACCGTCCGCTCGATCAGCACACCGGCCAGCCCCGCAACGACAAACGAAGCGGGTATGGCGACTAGAATCGAGCTTTCGATATGACGAGGCATCGCCAATTGGACGACGTAGGTGGTATAAGCGCCCAGCATCATCAATTCGCCATGCGCCATGTTGATAACGCCCATGACTCCGAAGGTGATCGCCAATCCAATTGCGATCAACACCAGCACAGACCCTTGGCTTAGCCCGAAAAGTGAGGTTTCGATGACCGAATAGAAGGATCGCCAGCGATTGATGGTGGCCACGGCAGCCGCGGCCGCGGCTCGCACCTGTGCATCCGGTTCAGCATAAGTACCGTCCGGAGACTGCTCCAGCAAATCTTGCAGGCGGTTGCGGACGTCAGTGTTAAGGCTGCCGCGGAGGGTGGCGATGGCCTTGAGGAGCGCCTTCGGGTCCGACCCGTCATTCAACGTGGCGAGGGCCAAACCCATGGCGATTTCCCTTTTGACCTTGGAATTCTTCTCCACGGTCATCCGCTCACGCAGAAGCGCCACATTGACATCGTCCAGGGACTTTTCGACCTCCCGGACCGCGTCCAGACGCACTGAGGCGTCCGGGCTGGACAATTGGAAGCCGGCGAGAGTCGTCTCCAAAATGCGCCGCAGATGGTTGTTGATACCAATCTCCGTCAGGTTGTCGATGGGGACAGAACCGGCGCTTTTTAAGGTGACGGGGTCGATCACCTCAAGCGCCGACGAATCTCCTTGCGCCGCCGACTTGACGAGGAAAACCTTCTGATCGTTGTTGCGGAAGTAGAGGCGATCTTGCAACCATGCGGTGAGCACTGTTTGAACGTTCGGGTGGCCGCTCTTGCCCAGATCGTCGACGATTTTGGCTTTATCGGCGTAGGTCGCGTTGCGAAGTTCACCGAGCTTCTCGAGGAAGTTCGCATCGCTTGACGACTGGGCACAGAGCGGGCCACTGCTGCCGACGCAGACCAGCAGCACAACAATCCACAGGGGAACGCGAAGAAGAAATTTACTCATTTATAGTTCTGCCCGGAGCATTTCTTGGTCGCTTTATTGTAGTTGCCGCAGTTTAACGATACCCAGTCCGCCACAATGTTTTTGTCCTCCGTCAGATATTTGGACCAGGCATCACCCGGCACCTCGCCCTGGGTCTTCCAAACCACCTCGAACTGGCCGTCCGCACGCACCTCTCCGATGTACACCGGCTTGGTAATGTGGTGATTCGGCAGAACCTTGGCCATGCCTCCGGTCAGGTTAGGCGTTTCGAGGCCGGGCAGAGCAGCGATCACCTTGTCCACATTGGTCGTGCCGGCCTTCTGCACCGCTTTGACCCATAGATTGAATCCGATGTA